>JACAFF010000030.1 GCA_013388455.1 Nitrospirota bacterium | reverse complement strand
TTTTGCGACATTTCTCCATTTTCAATCAAATACTCTACAGGGCTTTTTAATCCCAAAGACTTATGTGGTCTCTGAGTATTATAAAAGATCATATAATCAGCAAGTCTCTGGTTAAATAGCGGTTTATCATAAATTACATCCAGGTTATTATCGATGAATTCCTCTTGAAATGTTACGACTTCGGGTTAAACTGCCAATTGACTTACTAATAGATTGTGCATATAAAATAATACGCCATGTTTATTAAAGACTATTTCCTTAATCTTTCTCTAAATAAAAAATTAATCGCTATGATGATCTTTCTGAGCATCATTCTCGTCTCAGTCTTAACATTTCTTTTTTCACAGTCAGAAAAAGCTTTACTAATTGAACTTGAAAAACAGACTGCGGAACTATCAAAAGCCATACAGGTTGGTGTTGAGGAAGTAACCAGCAGCGGATATACAGATGAGAGCAGACTCAAGAACTATCTTAAAGAACTTAATTCAAAAGGTATTAGCGAGATTTCTATTATAAGCAACACTGATGAAATTGTAGCAAGTACGAATCCGCTGAGCATCGGGGAAGAAATAAATCCAAAAAGAAAAGAAAGAATCATCAGGGCAGAACTCGGAGAACCTCTCTCAAAAGAAGGGAAAGAATATAATGTAATTCTGCCTGTTATTGCAGGGAATGAACATTATGGATATATACATCTTACAATCAAGACTGAGGACTTCTCTAAGATTCTCAGGTCTTCTGCAATAAAAAGGACGGTTGCTACATCTGTTGTCTTTGTTTTTGGTATTATTCTAACAGTCTTTTTATCCTATTTTTATACCAAACCATTAAAAAATGTCGTTAACGCTGCAAAAAGCGTTGCTGCAGGAGATCTGAATATTTATCTTAAAAATAATAGGAAAGACGAGATTGGTGAGCTTACACAGAGTTTTAATTATATGACTCAAAAATTGAGTGAAAAACGTGCTATAGAAGAAAAATTAAGAGAGGTAGAACATCTATCTGGTATTGGACAGTTAGCTAAAGGCATTGCCCATGAAATAAGAAACCCCCTTAATTTCATAAGTCTCTCCATTGACCATCTTAGTAAAAAATATATCCCTAAAGAAGCTGAATCACGTGAGGCTTTTGATTTACTCATTACAAGTATCAAAAACGAGATACTTCGCCTTAATAAACTCGTTAGAGATTTTCTTGAATATGGGAAACCTTTGAAAATGAATATGCAAGAAGTAGATATCAACAAACTTATTGCTGAGGTAATTGCACTGGTCAGAGTAAAGGCTGATAAAGAAGGTATCAAAATATTTCTTAAACTTGGACAATTACCGAAACTATATTTAGACCCTGAATTGATTAAAACTTGTATATTAAATGTTATTATTAATGCTTTTCAGTCAATGACTAAAGGAGGAATCCTTACACTAAGCACAAATAAATCTGATAATGAAGTATGTATTACCATAGAAGATACTGGCATTGGGGTTCCAAAAGAAAATATTCAGAAACTCTTTGATCCTTTTTTTTCAACAAAAAATACAGGGCTCGGGCTTGGACTTGCCATGACAAAAAGGGTAGTCGAAGAACATCAAGGCAGGGTTGATTTTCAGAGTATTGAAGGAAAAGGAAGTAAGGTGGTTATCCTTTTGCCTGTCAGGCAGAATAATATATGAATATTATTTTATAAATTGCTAATAATCCAGATTCAGCGATAAGAGGTCGTTATTGCGACCCCGAATTTGATTCAGGGGAAGCAATGACACACTGCAGAAGACTTCTGACATTTTATCGATGGATTTTGGAATAATTTTTAAGTTATGGGTGCTGAAGATTAATGGCAATTATATTAATAGTTGATGATGAACCATTACAGAGAGATATCCTCGGCACAATCCTTGATGACGAAGGATATGAAACCCATACTGCATCCTCAGCAGAAGAAGCATTAAAGATTATAAAAAAGATCATGCCTGATGTGATTCTTACTGATCTCAAGATGGAAGGTATGGATGGAATTGAATTGATCAAATCCTTGCCAGAAGAGCCTTTTGAGCCGCCAGCTATCATTATGACAGCATACGGAACAATATCTTCTGCTGTTGATGCTATGAAAAAAGGGGCTTTTGACTATCTTACAAAACCACTCCATAAAGATATTCTCCTGTTAACAGTAAAAAAGGCAATTGATAAGGCTAAATTGCAAAAAGAAAATATCCAGCTTCAGAATGCTCTATTTGATAAATTCAGGATAGAAGGGATTATAGGGAAGTCAAAAAAAATGGAAGAAGCTTTAGAGATAATGAAAAAAGTATCATCAAGCAATGTTACTGTGTTGATAAACGGTGAAAGTGGCACTGGCAAAGAGCTTGCTGCGAGGGCTATACATTATAATAGCCCAAGGCGGTCAAAACCTTTCACAGCGTTAAATTGTGCAGCTATTCCGGAAAATTTAATAGAAAGTGAACTTTTTGGGCATGAGGCAGGTGCTTTCACAGGAGCTAACTCAAGAAACATCGGCCTTTTTGAATCGACAAATGGTGGAACCATATTCCTCGATGAAATTGGAGATTTACCTGCCCTTACTCAATCAAAACTCTTGAGAGTACTTCAAGAAAAAGAAATCAGGAGACTCGGAAGCCGTGAAAGCATCAAGGTTGACGTTCGTATAATAGCGGCTACTAATAAAGACCTTGAAAAGGAGATTGCTGATAAGAAATTTCGGCAGGATCTTTACTATAGACTTAAAGTTATAAATATAGAACTCCCTCCTCTCAGAGAGAGAAAGGATGACATACCAGAATTAGTAAATTTTTTTATAAAAAAGTTCAATCAGGAATTCGGCAAAAGAATAAACGGTATTGATGAAAATGCCTTAATGGCATTGTATGATTACCACTGGCCTGGTAATATCAGGCAGTTAGAATCTGTTATTGAACGAGCTGTTCTTGTATGCGAAACAAGAAACATAGGACTTGGAGATATTAAAAGTGAGCTAAGATTTTTTCATGCAAGAGATTTGTCCGATTTCGAACTTCCTGATGATGGTATAAATTTCGAAGATCTTGAAAAAGAACTTCTTAAAAAAGCAATGCAAAAGGCAAATGGTGTTGCTACAAAAGCTGCAAAACTTCTCGGAATGAGCTATAAAACATTCTGGTATAGATGGGATAAATTTAGCCTTGAATCCCCAAAAAAGAAACCTTCTCCTTAAAAAAGGAGGCTTTCAATGGTTATAACTCTTATTTCATCTTAATTTTTTAATGGCATACTTGTTGCTCCATCAATTTCATGAAAAATATTTTTTTAACACTGATTATTTATTATTCATAAACTATGGTTAACCCAATGGTTGAAGAAATTTTTGACCAATATCTGTATTATCGGGGCTAAATAATATACCTTTCTATATCTTATTTATGTATAAAATAGGTTAGACTCATTATAAATTAAGATATTGCTACACAACCAAAAATTATATAAAGAAAGGAGGTGAAAATTGATGAAGAAGACATTAGCAATAATTATGGTGATCCTCTTTACCTTTGCTGTAGTGTCAATTTGTTACGCAGTAGAAGAGAAGCGAGCAACCACTACTCCATCTACTTCAACTACTACACAGTCTGAATCAGCAACTGCACCTGCTGAGAAACCAAAGATAAAACAGATCACAGGTGAAATCAAGGCGCTTGATACCAAAGCTATGACTGTAACTGTGATGAAAAAGATGAAAGATCAGGTCAAAGAGGTTACCTCAACTGTAACTGAAAAAACAAAAATTACTATGGATAAGGTTCAAAAGACTCTTGCTGATCTCAAGGTTGGGGATAAAGTTACACTCAAATATACTGAGTCTGCTGGCAAGAATATAGCAAAGAGTATAGCCATCAAACCTGCAGCGTCTACAGAGAAAAAATAATATTTTTTAAAGAAAACAGGACACAACAATCATCAGTGTCCTGTTTTCTTTATTTGAGATTTTACCTTCTTCAGTGTATCCTGAACTCGGCACTGATAGAAGTCGTCCAGTCTTTTAAGAATATCAGGGTATTTTTCGAATATCCCATCAAGAATAACTTTATTCAATTCAAAAACTTCAATTTTATCCATAGCAATAACAGAGGCTGTTCGTGGCCTACCTGTTAAAAATGCAACTTCACCAAAAACATCGCCAGCAGAAAGAATCGCAAGCTCGATCTCTTTGCCGAGCATATGAGCTACAACCTTTGCATGTCCACTATTGATGAAAAAGATAGAATCACCTGAGTCGCCTTCTTCCAGAATTATTTGCCCTGGAGAATACGTATGTAATTCTACCCTGTTCATAATCTGCATTATTTCATCAGGAGACAATGAGGTAAAGATATATGGGATTTTGGTGATAGGCTCTTTCAGTCCTTGTTTATCATCAATCTTCTCTTTTTGCTCAACTGTTGAAGTTTGAACTGATTCAGGCAACTCAGTTGAAGGGGATATGGTTTCTTCACTGTAAGAAGTTCTCTCTATCAGATCTTCTATCTTCGATGACACTCGCTCTTCAAATTCAGTAGTTTGCTTAGCAGTTTCAGGTGAAACAACTTCCGGCTTAACCTCTTCTTCAATTACATCTTCAAAATCAATGGGCATTCCCTTCTCTTCTTCAAGTTTATATCCAATAACTTGCTGGGGCTCAAAATATGGGGCTGAAGGTCTCTGAGATTTTGCCTTATCAATTTCGAACATTAATTCTTTTGAGAGTTTCAATGCTTCGTCATTGCCTGAATCAAGTCTAAGGATTATCTTATAAAGTGCAAGCGATTTCTGAATAAAGCCCTGATTTTTAAGTATCCATGCAGATTTATGATATGTAGAGATTGCACGAGCAGTATCATTCATACGCTGATATACATCCCCGAGTTTGAGCAATACCTGGGCATTGTCCTTTTCTGTTTTGCTGATCTGCTCAAGAGAATTCTTTGCTTCTTCCCAATCCTGTTTTTTTAAAGCATTATAATAAGATTCCCAGTATTTCTTACTCATTTTATTTAATAATTTTAAAAAGAAAATTGTTTCAATAACACTCTTTCGGTTGAAAAGTTTTATACTTTATTAATAACTACCACATATTTTAAAGTATTGTCCTGTCCAAAATAAACGATTAAAGTTAATGAATAAGGCATATGCCTTCTTCAAAATATTTTGAACAGCAATACTATATTATATAATATAATATATCAAAAACAGGAGGCTTATCTTGAAAAAAAAGATTTCTATTGAAATGGCTTCACGAATAAAGCATCTCCCTCCTTATCTTTTTGCCTCAATAGACAAAATGAAACAAAAGGCAATAGAAAAAGGGTCTGACCTTATTGATTTGAGCATCGGAGATCCTGATCTCCCAACTCCCCCTCATATAGTAAATGCCATGAAAAAAGCTGTCCAAAACCCTGCTCACCATCGTTATCCTTCTTATGAAGGCATGCTATCATACAGAGAAGCGGTCTCAAGATGGTATAAGAGACGTTTCAGGGTCAGTCTTGATCCTGATTCAGAAGTCCTATCACTTATTGGATCTAAAGAGGGCATCGGTCATATTCCATTAGCTTTTATCAATCCAGGAGATATTGTCCTTGTGCCGTCTCCTGGCTATCCCGTATATTCTACAGGAACTCTCTTTGCTGGAGGAGAAAGCTATTTCATGCCCCTCAAAGAGGAGAATTATTTTTTACCAGACTTAGAACAAATACCCCCTAAAATATGGCAAAGGGCAAAACTTATATTTATTAATTATCCCAATAATCCCACTTCGGCCATAGCCCCACCTGAATTTTTTAAGAAAGTAATACATTATGCAATGAAATATAATGTCATCGTCTGTCATGACGCATCCTACACCGAAATTTATTTTGATAAAAGGCCTATAAGTTTCATGCAAATTCCAGGCGCAAAAGAAATCGGTATTGAATTCCACTCTCTGTCTAAAACTTATAATATGACTGGTTGGAGAATAGGATTTGCTGTTGGGAACAGAGAAGTGTTAAAAGGTCTTGGAAAAATCAAAACAAATCTCGACTCTGGAGTTTTTCAGGCAATACAGGAGGCAGCAATTGTTGCTCTTGATACAGATGATCGTATCCTTTCAACCATCAGGCAAACTTATAAAAATAGACGGGATACTTTATTTAACGGCTTAAAAAAACTCGGCATTCAACTTTCTAAACCTTTAGCTACATTCTATATCTGGGCAAGAGTTCCAGCTCCTTTTGATTCAATGGGTTTTGTAACCCATGTTTTAAACAAAGCAGGGGTGCTCGCTACTCCTGGGAATGGCTTCGGGACTTCAGGGGAAGGATTTGTGAGGTTTGCACTTACCGCACCTTCAGCGCGCATTCAGGAAGCTACTGACAGGATGCAGAAGATTCTCTAATAGAAATAGATATGTCTATAGCTTATATTGGTATCGGCTCAAATCTTGGAGATCGAGTAAAAAACTGCCTGGCTGCTATTGAATTAATGGAAAAAGAGCATATTACAGTAATAAAACGATCATCTATTTATGAAACTGAGCCATGGGGTGTTAATAATCAGCCATTATTCCTTAACATGGTGATAGAAATAGAGACTGTAATGAATCCAGTTGAATTATTAAACTTATTGAAAGATATAGAAAAAAAGATGGGCAGGGAAAATTCTTATCACTGGGGACCACGTATTATTGATCTCGATATTCTGTTATTTGACAATCTTATTGTAAATATGGATAATTTAAGAATCCCTCATCCTTTTTTGCATAAGAGGGACTTTGTCTTGAGACCGTTGAAAGAAATTGCACCAGATATTATACATCCTCTGCTAAAAAGAAGGATCGATGAAATATTTAGAAACCTCCACGGAATTAAAAATGGAGACTCTTGATACAGATACTATATCTCCTTTACTGAACCATATTGCAAATCTGACTGGCTTATCGCTTACTTTTTTCGATAATAAAGGTAATGTTATTATTCCTCCGGCTAAAGAACCTGCCATTATTTCATTAATAAAAACATCTACTACATTTAGTGATGAATATACCAAATTTATCAAAAAGCATCTTGGGACTGCTATCTACAGGGGTGATGTTTCAATATTCAAAGGCCCAGCAGGGCTATATTATTTCTTTGTGCCTGTTCGTATAAATCATGCTTCTTTCATTATTATTGGAGGAGGGAGATATCTATCTTCTGATGATTTCAAGCATTTCTATATGACAGAATACCAAAAATATGGATTACTCCCAGAACAAATAAAACCTCTGGAAAACACTCCCATCTTCCTAAAATTTTCTGAATTTCAGGCAATAGCGAGGCAAATCCAATCCATAGTAATTCTCTTTATCAGAAATGTTTACAGAAGCTCCTTATATGAGAAAAGATACAGGTCTATTAAAACTATTCTAAGTTTAATATCCGATATAAATCTGGATATAGAGACAGATGAAATCTTTAATATACTGGCCGATTCATCACTTTTTCTGTTTAATGTTGATAGTATCTCTATAATGACAAGGCACAACAATACATTAAAAATACAAATCAATACAGGACGGCTTAAAAACTATCTCATGGACAAACAAATTCAAATAACAGGAATTATTGCTGAAGTTATCGAAAAAAAGATACCACTTTATACTGATTCAGTTATCGATATATTACGTATTGGTTTTGATGATAAAGTTACATCCATTCATCTATTTCCTATCATTTCGGAAAGACAGGTGACTGGAATATTATGTATCTTAAACTCTTCGCTCTCAAGAGAAGATTCTGAAATTATAACCGAAATGTGTAAAATCACAGGTTTTATCTTAAGAATTTTTAAGTTACAGGAAATATATACTAAATGCGCCAGAGAGTTGGGCATTCTAAATATTGCAACTGAACGTCTTAAGCCTGTTAAAGAACCAGATTTGCTCTATGAAACCATACTGGACACCTCTGTGCACCTTGCAAAAGCAGAAAAAGGGTCTCTGATGATGGCAGAAGATGGAACATCCTATCTTACGGTAAAAGCTGCTAAAGGAATAAATAAAAACCTCATGAAAGAAATAAGAATAAAGGCTGGAGAAGGCATAGCCGGATGGGTATTCAAAGAAGGCGTTCCCATTATTGTAGAAGACATTGAAAAAAATAAACAAATTCTTGCGAGAAAAAGGCCTAAATACAAAACCGGCTCTTTTATAAGCATACCTCTTAAAGTCGAGAACAAGACTATCGGCGTTCTTAATATCTCTGACAAAATAACAGGTGAAGTCTTCTCGGAAGAGGATTTAATATTACTCAGGTCTTTTGCAACTTATGCATCTATTGCCCTTGAACGATCAAACTACTACAATCTTGCAGAATTTTTAAAAGAACTGTCAAACACCGACTCGCTCACTGGACTTTTTAATAGGCGATACTTCGAGGAGAGATTTTTCGAAGAACTCCAACGTTCAAATCGTCATAATCTCGAATTTTCATTGGCAATGATTGATATAGATGACTTTAAACTGTTTAATGATACAGAAGGACATCTTGCCGGCGATGAAATACTCAAGAATATTTCCAATATTGCAAAAGAATGTTTGCGTGTTATTGATGTTATATCACGTTTTGGAGGAGAAGAATTTGCAGTTATAATGCCTCAAACTGATAAAAATGAAGCTTTTCTTGTTGCTGAAAGAATCAGAAAATCAGTCAAGGAACAAATACCGAAAACATGGACTTCATTTCCAAAAGATCACATAACCATTACTATTGGAATCTCTACTTTTCCAGCAGACGGAAAGGACAGGAAAGAAATGATAAAAAACGCTGACAAAGCATTGTATAAAGGAAAGTTAGATGGGAAGGATAGAACAGTTTTGTGGACAAATTGACTTCAAGCAGTTTTTACAAAATCTCCAAAATTTTTTAATATCTTTAGTCCAGCCTCTTGACTCTTTTCAGGGTGAAACTGTGTTGCAAAGATATTATCTTTCCAGACCATCGAAGCAAAGGTTATTCCATAGTCAGTCGTCATAGCTATGATATCTTCGCTTTCGGGAACTACATAATAAGAATGCACAAAATAAAAAAATGTCTCATCTCTTATCCCATCAAAAATAGGGGTTTTTTTTATAATTTTTACATTGTTCCAGCCCATGTGAGGCACTTTAAGACTTAAATTAAACCTCGTCACCCGCCCCCTAAAAACATTCAATCCGTGATAAATGCCGAACTCTTCTGATTCCGAGAAAAGAACTTGAAGCCCAAGACATATGCCTAGATATGGCTTCCCTTTCTGTATCGACCTCAAGATAGATTCAATGAGTGATAATTCTTCAAGATTCCGAATACAGTCTCTAAAAGCCCCAACTCCTGGAAGAACTATCCCTCTGGCATCATCCACTTTTCGAGCTTCTGTGACTACTTCAACATCAACACCGACCTTGAGAAAGCCTTTCTCTACGCTCCTTAAATTTCCCATTCCATAGTCAATAATTGCTATCATAAATTTATATTATAAACAACTATACAGAACAGACTAATTTCCTTTTTAAACCGTTTCCGTAATAAGTCATGCAACATATCTAATAAGTCCCTTTCGACTAAGGAAATAATACCTTTTGGGTTTTAGCCTGAGAATCCCTCTCGGCACATTGTAGTCATTAAGTAGATGTGTCCAAAAATGATGCAAAACGAATCGGCCAAAAATAAACACAAAGGCAAAGGTAAGCGTAAGCCAAAATTATTTTATATTGTAAACGTGAAAAGACGAATTCCGTCTTTCAAGACCTGTATAACTATTGTTTCTGCCAGGCATTCTTACAGGGTCGACTCCTACATTAACCCATCCTTCCAGACGAAGAAACTTTTTTATCTTTTTTTGCATTAAAAGGTCTTCAAGCAAACTGGCCGTAATCAGACCTCTTTTACCATCACGGAAAATCACACTTATAAGCATATAAATCCTCTCTTTGAATATTACCTTTTCTTTCCATAAAAGAGCTTTGTAAAAATACCTACTTAGCCACTAATAATACTACTAAATTAATTCCCCCGTATAATTTAAATTAACCAGTAAAAAGACAATTTGTCAATTTAAAATAAATTTATTAAAAATTTTAATATATTAGCAACTATCATTCACCTTTCATCTCACTAAAAATGCATAGCCTTTCGTTGACATGCCAGAATTTTAATTGATATACTCGATTAATCAACCATGATCCCGAAGGAGCTCAAAATTATATGAGTCTTGTAGGACGGATTGAGGACCTCGCCCTCTCTGATATATTTCAGATCTTAAGCATCGGTAAAAAAACAGGCATACTTATTATTAAAGGTCCTTTTGGCAACGCATTCATTGTATTCAAAAATGGTTTAGTCGTAAGGGCTGAAACTGACAATATCGAAAGTTCTTTGGGGGAAGAACTTCTCAAAGCGAGTATAATTAAGGACACAATTTTAAATTTAGCAATAGAAGTCCAGAAGAAGCTTCCTCAAAAATCTATTCCAGAAATATTATATGACCTCGGTTCTGTTAGTACCTCCACACTTGAAAAATTCACAAGAAAGAGAATAGAAAAAGTCATCAGCCACCTGCTTATATGGGAACAAGGAGATTTCCAATTCGAACCCGATGAAACAGATCCGAAAGGTAAGATAGAAATCACCGACGCTGGATGGGAAATATCAAAGGGCATGAGTCCTGAGTATCTCTTGATGGAAGGGGCAAGGGTACATGATGAATCTATGCAGGCTACAATGGGAGCAACAGAGAATCTAATAGAACTCGAAGAAGAAAAAGCATCAAAAGAAAACTGGGAGATTGAGTCTCAGATAGAAAGAAAGGATATCTCTTCTCTGAAAGCACTGACACAGGAACTGAGATTTCCTAATTCTGCCTCTGAGATAACCCTACTTATACTCAGATTTGCAAGTGAAATATTTCAGCGTGGAATAATTTTTATGGTTGGAGATACAGATATAGTAGGATTAGGTCAGTTTGGTATTGATATAGAAAACCCGGATGAAAATATAAGAAAGATAACGATATCTTATGAAAAAAGCCCATTTCTTAAAAATATTATATTGGAGAAACGTCCCTATAAAGGAATTCTTGAAAGGGACCCTATAACAGAATCAATTATGCAAAAAATCGGTGGCATATGGCCTGATGAAATCGCCTTTTTCCCAATAATTACTGAAAATAAGGTAGTAGCGTTAATATATTGTGATAATGGAACAAAAACTGAAAAGATGCCCGAAACAGAGGGGCTTGAAATATTTATAGACCAGGCAGGTCTTGCACTTGAAAAATCTTTACTTCAAAGAAGACTGCAGGAAATAGAAAAGAAGACTCAATGATAATGTTTTTTTTAACTTAATTTGTTAGAATTTAAAAGAATGAAGTTAGAAATATCAGGAAAATCTATTTTAATTGTTGAAGATTCAACAACAACAAGAGCTCTAATTAAAGCGATAATAGAAGAAATCGGGGACGTTAATATCATAGAAGCTGGTTCTGGATTTGAAGCTTTAAAACTCCTGCCAACACAAAACTTCAATCTTGTAATTACTGACATTAACATGCCTGATATCAACGGCCTTGAACTTATAAGTTTTATTAAAAATAATCCCAGATATAGTCATATCCCATTAATAATCATTAGCACAGAAAGAAGTGAAGAAGATAAGAAAAGAGGTATTGCTTTAGGGGCAATGGCTTATATTACAAAGCCATTTAAGGCTCAGGAACTTCAGGAGATTATTCAACAAGCATTCGCACATGAAAGCATCTAAAAAAGAATATATTGCTGAAGCAGAGGATTTACTATTTGAATGTCAACAGCATATACTCGAGATACAAGATACCTATCAAACCACATTACACCCTGATACCATTAATGCATTATTTCGCTCATTCCATACTCTGAAAGGACTTTCCAGCCTTTTCGGGAATAAGGGAATAACAGATCTAAGTCATGCCCTCGAGTCATTATTGGATGACATTAGACTTGGTAAAATTACTGTCAATGAAGATGTTGTGAATTTTCTATTCAAAAACCTTGACATATTAAAATCTGCTGTTGACTCGATCAAAGATGATAAAGAAATAGATCTTACAGAACATATTGAAGCGGTAAAAACATTCAGGGAATCATCTAAAGAGATCACGGACGAATTTGATATCAGGGGTCTTATTGACGAATCAATATTAAAGGTTCTGTCAGAATATGAAGAGCACAGGCTAAAAACAAATATTAAAAATGGCTTAGGTATTTATCTTCTCAAAGCAATTTTTGACCTTTCAACTTTCGATACATCTCTTGATAGCCTTATAAAAACCATAAAATCAAAGGGTGAACTTATCTCCACATTACCAGTCTCATCAGATGTACCCGATGGTTCCATAGGTTTTAATCTGATGTTCGCAAGCAATAAAGAAAACAATGAACTCCGACAGGAGATTAACAATAATATCGACTTACTTGTAGCTCCGAAGCATGTTACTAAGAAGCTACCAAAGAGACAAGAACAATCACTTAAAAGTACTACAACTACTGTAAGGGTTGATATCGACAAGCTTGATAGGATATTGAACACCATCGGTGAGTTAACCCTCGCAAAAGATGCTGTAAAGCGGATTGGGGCTGAGATGTCTGAAATACACACCTATTCTTCTTTCATTCGCGATGTTCACAAGATATCCCAGACACTTGAGAGAAAGATATTCGAACTGCAGGATGACGTGCTCGCAATCAGGATGGTACCAATTGGTCAGATTTTTTCTCGGCTTGCACAGGTCATCAGGCGATATTCAAGAGAAATGGGTAAGGAGGTAAAAATAACTCTTTACGGGGAAGATACAGAACTTGACAAATCATTGGCTGAAGAAATTGTTGACCCTCTGATGCATCTTGTAAGGAATTCAATAGATCACGGGATAGAAACGAGCGAAGAAAGAAAATCAAAAGGGAAACTGGAATATGGCAATATAATTTTGAAGGCTTATCAGCGTGGCAACTATGTAGTAGTAGAAGTAAATGATGACGGAAGAGGTATAAATTTAGATAAAGTAAGAAAAAAAGCTATTGAAAATGGATTACTCGAACCTCATTCATCTATTGATGAGAGAGAACTCGTAAATTTCATATTTACTCCAGGTTTCAGCACAAAAGAAGAGGTTAGCGAGATTTCTGGCAGAGGAGTTGGCATGGATGTTGTTAGAGAAAAGCTCTCAGCATTAGGAGGCTTTACAGAAGTGCAGACAAAAAAAAATGAGGGAACAACTTTTATCCTCACATTACCGATTACACTTGCAATAATAAAAGCTTTATTGGTCAAGGTGGGCGAGATTAAATTCGCTATTCCACTTACAGCAATATCAGAAACCATCTCTGTAGAAAATAAAGACATTCAGACTATTGAATGGAAGGATGTTTACAATCTCAGAGGCGAGATGTTACCAATTATCAGTCTCGGTAAGGTCTTTGATATTGACACAACAAAAAATGATATGTCTTTTGCGGTTGTTATTGGTTTTGGAAAAAGAAAGTTAGGGTTGCTTGTTGATGAAATACTCGAGCAACAGGAGATTGTAATAAAAACACTTGGAGAATATTTTAAAGGAATAAGTGGTTTTGCCGGTGCAGCAGAAATTGGGAGACATGAAGTTATACTGGTTCTTGATGTTGAATCTATCATAGATAAATCCCTTAAAAAACAGGAAGGTTTTTCATATGTATGAAGAATTTTATGGACTCAAACAAAAACCTTTTAATAAAACCCCTGACCCCAGATTTCTGTTTCTGAGCAAAAATCATGAAGAAGCTCTTGCGCGAATGCAGTATGCTGTTGAGGAAAAAGAGCTCATTGTTCTTACAGGAGAAATTGGAAGTGGAAAAACAACACTTACAAGAGCACTAATGGATTCTCTGGGCGAAAAATACAGGGTAATCCTTATCATTAATCCACGTCTTACATCAACACAATTTTTAAGAACTGTTGCGAAACGTTTTGATATAAATATTCCATATAATTTTAAAGACAGTCTTCTTGACTCAATTTATGAAAGAGTTTATAAAGATTTTGAATCAGGCATAACACCTGTAATAATTATAGATGAAGCACAACTAATCCCCAATAAAGATACATTTGAAGAAATAAGGCTTCTTACAAATTTTCAGCTCGATACAACAAATCTTCTCAGCCTAATACTTGTCGGACAAACAGACCTGAGGCGGAGATTAAACCATAAGGCATATTTACCATTACGACAGAGAATTGGGCTTTTCTATCACCTTAAACCTCTTACACCAGATGAAATTAAAAGTTATGTTGAACATAGATTGAGGGTTTCAGGGCTTGAAGAACCGATATTCACAGATGATGCAATTAAAAAATTATATCATTATTCCGGCGGGATACCGAGACTAATAAACAGTATTGCTAACTCTGCACTTCTTGATGGGTTTGGCAAAGAACTCCGGATAATTGATGAACATATTATCAACGATGCAGTCAGGGAGCTTGGCTTAAATGGATATCGCGAAAATTAGAAAGAAATTAAAAGAAAATCAGCAAATAAAATCTAACAGCAAACCTGATACACAGCCTGAACTCAAGCAGGATATAACTAACGAACATACCATTGAAACAAATACCCCATCCGGAGAAGTCATGTCTGTATCTGAAAATGAAGTGATAGAAGAAAAAAAAGAATCAATAATCAAAACCACAGATGTTCAAGCACCTGAAATTCCTACCATAAGTAAAATAGAAGATGAAATTATCGAGTTTCTTACTTTTAGCCTTATGAATGAAGAATTTGCTTTCAGAATAACCCATCTCGACGAGATTCTCAGATATCAAAGGATAGCAATTGTCCCCAGAATGCCAAAATACGTTTTAGGTATAACCTCACTCAGGGGCAAGATTATCCCTGTACTAAGTTTAAAATTGAAACTTTCTTTAACAGATACACATGATGATGATAATGAAAAAAAGGGAAAGATACTGATTCTTAAAGGAATAAAGGGACCTATTGGAGCAATTGTTGATAAGGTTATAGGTGTCATGCGCATTCCAAAATCTGAACTCCTGCCTCCCCCTTCTCATCTCTCTGAGGCAGAATCGAAATATGTCGAAGGGGTTGCAGTGATCGATACACAATTTATTTCAATCCTGAATATAGAAGAAGTAACTTCAATAAAATGACATATTTAAATTAAAAAGGATTTATATAAAAAATATGCAAACAAAAAATATAGTAGAAAAACACAAAATACGTTTTATATTTTTTATCTTAGCGTTAATAATCTCTGGCATTTTGGTCAGCAACTTCTTTTTTCTATTAAAGGATAAAAATTTTATTGCATCGTTAATAATTTTAATCATCGGCATTGCTGTCATAACTTTTTTCTCATTTTCTGTCGCAAAAAAACTTTTTATCAATCCATTAGATCATATCAATAAGGCTGTTAAATCGATATCCGAAGCTAATTTTTCTTTTGATGCAGGTGACGATGAACTCGGCCAAATACTTAAAAACCTCAATGAAACCGTTAGTTCTCTTGATACTATGATGAAAACCATAAAAAATGGTTTTCATCAGTCATTGGAAGTGGGGAAAAAATTAGAAGATGATATTAAAAAAATATCTGAAAACACTAAGCTTGAATCTGAAGCAATATTAAACATAGCAAGTTCACTTGAGCAGATGAATTCAGCTACTGCAGAAATCTCTCAAAGCACAGAAAGCCTTGCAATCTCAACTGAACAAAAGGCAGTATCACTTGACGAAATGGTATCAAGCATCAGTGAGGTTTCAAATAGTGCACAGGAACTTTCTAATACAGTGGATGCTACCTCAACATCAATAGAAGAACTCTCAACAACAATCAAGGAAGTGGCAACCAGAGCTGAGGAACTTGCTTCAGCTTCTGAAGAAACACTTACAGCGACAGAAGAAATTACTTCTTCAATAAAAGATGTTGAAGAAAGTGCAAAAAAATCAGCAATGTTATCAGAAAAAGTAAAAAATGATACAGCTACATTCGGCATTACTTCTGTTGAAAAAACTATAGAAGGCATTCAGAATATTAAAGTATCTTTCGAAAAAACAGCTATGTTTATTAAGAAACTTGGTGGTAGATCCGATGAAATTGGTAAAATTTTAACGGTTATTGACGAGATAACCGATCAAACAACTTTACTTGCATTAAATGCAGCTATTCTTGCAGCACAGGCAGGTGAGCATGGTAAAGGCTTCTCCGTTGTTGCTGACGAAATAAAAGACCTTGCTGAAAGGACATCATTCTCTACCCGCGAGATATCCGAACTTATTCGTTCGGTTCAGCAGGAACTTAAAGACGCCATTCTTGCCATGGAAGGCGGCCTTACTTCTGTTGAAGAAGGACTAAAAGTTGCAAGGGATGCGGGTGATTCATTAAAAAAGATTGTAGATAGCTCAATTCAATCAGCAGAAATGTCATTCTTTATTGAACGTTCTATGACTGAACAGGCAAAGACTACAAAACTTGTAGCAAATGCGATGGAGAGAGTAAAAAATATGGTATCAGAAGTTGCAAGGGCTACAATGGAACAAAGCAAGGGAGCAATCCTTATTGCAAAGGCTACAGAAAAGATGAGTGACGTTGCAAATCTTGTAAAATCTGCAACAGGAGAACAACTAATTAATATAAAACAGATAGCTGAATCTATTGAACTCGTCTCTGAGAAGAATCGTCATATTGCAAAAGCTCTTCATGAACAGAGGATGGGCTCTAATCAGATTTTCAATTCTGTTGAGAAAATAAAGGACATACCTAAAAACAATTTAGTTATAGTCTCTGAAATTAATCAAGCATTAAAAGAATTATCAAAAAATACAGAATTCATTGTTAAGGAAATGGAAAATTTCAGATTCTGGAATAGGTCAGCATCTTCACCGAATAATACCGATGTCTTATATTTCGTTATCGAACCTGTGGGTATAGCTTCAGGTCAAGCTTTTAAAAAATTCACTCCCCTGACTGAATTTCTAAAGAAAAAATTGCAGAAAAAGATAGAATTGAGAGTTGCATTCAATAATGAAAATGTGCTTAAAGATATCGGGCAGGGGAAAATACACTTCAGTTATATTGCTCCTTCTACTTATGTAAATGCAAACAAGAAATACGGCACTCAAGCAGTTGTAAAAACAATATTATACGGAAAGTCTTCTTATCGTTCTGTAATCATTGCTAAAAAGGATAGTGAAATCAATACCCTTGAGGATTTAAAAAGACGCACTTTCGCTTTTGGAGAAACTCACTCACTTTCAAGTTATATAGTTCCACGGATTTTATTATTAGATGCCGGTATTGATTTAAAAGATTTATTTCATTTTGACTATCTTGGCTCTCATGAAGAAATAATAAACGCCATACTTAATGGGAGTTTTGATGCCGGGGGAGTTACAGAACATGTCGCAAATTATTTTCAGGACAAATTGAAATTCATAAAAATTTCTAACGACTTACCAAATAACGTTATTTGTGTAAACAAAAACCTATCGCAAAAAATCACTGATAAGCTAAAGTCCACACTTATAGAACTTAATGATAAAAATACTGAAAGTGCTTCCATACTACATTCAATTGATAACCAGCTCAGCGGTTTTCAGGTAACTTCTGATGCGGAATTTGTGGCCATTAGAACCATGATGGAGAGACTTGGAATTATTTAGAAATGAATCAAGAGTAGAAAACATAGAGGCTCATGGAAAAGTTAAAAAAATTTGCTGTTTTCAGAATTGGTGAGCAGGATTTTGGTATTGAAGTAATACGGGTTGTAGAGATTTTGAACATGCAAAAGACCCATACAATCCCCGAACTTCCAGATTTTATTTCAGGTGTAATTACTGTAAGAGGTGAGGTGATACCTCTGCTCGATCTAAGAAAACGCTTTAATGTTAAATCTCCTGAAGAAGAAGGACGCATTATCATTGTTAAGTATGACAGCGAAAAGATTGGGCTTCTGGTCGATGATATAAAAGAAATAATTTCTTTTGGTACCGAAGAAATAATTACTCCCCCGTCAATTTTTAAGGGAGTGAAAAAAAAATATCTATCAGGACTTGGTAAGAAAAACGAAGGAATTATAATTCTTCTCAACATTGATGATCTTCTTACATCGGAAGAGAAAATATTCCTGAAAAATTCTGAAAGGTCTTTAGAAGAAAATGCAGGATCTGAGAAACCTCCTTAAAAATGCCGATATTGAGATAAGAAGGGAAGCACTTGAGACTCTTAAGGGAAAGTCAGGGGAAGAATATGTAAATCTCCTCCTAATGGCTATGGAGGATACAAGTTGGAGAGTCAGGAATACTGCTATCGATATCCTCCTTGAATATTATCCTGTTGAATCTTATATTCATGGGTTAATACAATTACTCTATCAGGAACATAATGCAGGCGCAAGAAACTCTGCAATAGAAGTACTTATAAGGCTAAATAAAAAAGTAACACCTTATCTTATTGAGGCATTCAATACTCCAAACAGGGACGTCAGAAAGTTTATCATCGATATACTTGGAGGATTCAAAGATACCAGATCCATTCCGCTTATGCTAAGCGCTTTGAAGGATGATGATGAAAATGTGCGTGCAACCGCCATCGAGCATATCGGGAAGATAAGAGAATCTTCTGTTATTAATGCACTAATAGAAATAATCGAGAGTGATGACATTTGGACATCTTATCCTGCTACAGATGCATTAGGAAGAATAGGAGACAGGAAAGCAATCCCAGCCTTGAGAAAGGCACTTGAGAAAAAAACACTAAGAGCACCTGCAATAAAATCTCTCAGCCTTATAGCAGACAATACCACACTTCAGGACATCATCCCTTATCTAAAAGACAATGTAAAAACTGTTCAAGAAGAAGTTCTGCTCGGGATTGTGCGATATTATCACAAAGGCGTGAGTGAGGATTTTATTACAGGTGAAATCAGAAGAATAATCGGAGAAAATGCAATAGATTACATAATACCTCATACGAAATCTAACAAATATGAGGTAAAGGCTTCCGCTATACTCCTCTTAGGATTAATGAAGGATAATAGGGCTTATAATGCGCTCCTTGAGATATCCCAGGAGGAAAATTTTGTTGATGATGTAAAGAGAGCTTTTGTCTTTATAGGAAAGGAGAGCCCTGAATCTCTCCTAAAACTATTCGAAACAGATAATATTTATCAGAAGCGCATCATGTGCGAAATAGCGAGTTGCATAGCATCACCAGTTTATTATCCTATCTTAGAAGAATTACTGAAAAATGAAGATGGACATATACGCTCTATTGCTGCCACAGGACTTTCAAAAATCGGAGACCCTAAAGCCATGGAACCAATTAAAAAACTTCTTAATGACCCTTATGAGGATGTGCAGGAAGCTGCAGTTGAAGCTCTCTCACGTTTCAGGACATGGCTATCTGTTATAGATTACATTAATTTGTTACGTGATAGGAATCCTACTCTTAGAAAAAATGCTGCTCTAATTTTAGGGAAAATTGATGCTAAAGAAGCAATACCTGCTCTGGAATTCGCTCTTAAAGACAGTGATGTGCGTGTTAGAAAAGCATGTGTTGAGGCATTCTCGCTTTTGAAGACCAAAGACTCGGTAAAATCACTGATTCTTGCACTAACTGATGAGGACCCTCAGATAAGGATCTCATCTGCTCTAAATCTCGGAAGTATTGGCGGTGAAGGCATTTTAGAAGCCTTGTCTTTTCTTATATCTGATCCAGTTGATGCAATTAGAGTAGCTGTATCAAAAGCTTTCGGTATGCTTGCAGATAAAAGAGCTGTTCAAAATCTAATCAAACTTCTATCAGATAAAAATGGATTTGTTGTAACAACAACAATAGAATCTCTGAGCAAGATAGGAGGGAATGAAGCAAAATTAGCTTTATTGAAGATGATAGAATCTCCGGATAAAGAGATAAAAAGAACTGCGATAAAGGCTCTTGCCTCTTTTGAAGGTATCGAAGAAAAATTATTTCCCTTTCTCAAAGATCATGACTGGGCTACAAGAATGGCCGCAGTAGAAGTACTTGGGCAGAGTGGAAAAGATTATATACGTAAAGAATTAGAAAAAATTCTTGATGCAGAAGAAGACCCTATAGTAAAAAGGATGATTCAGGATAGTCTTGAAAAGACAAAAAGTCAATAGTCAGGATAGGATGAAAGGGTTATATGTTTGAAAAAGAAGATGTTTTTCCATTATCTGTTGATGTTTTCAGACTTATTAGAGATTTTATACGAGATTATTGTGGGATTTTTTTTGATGATAATTCACAATATCTGCTTGAAAAGAGACTTTCAAGAAGGCTAAAAATTCACCAGTTTTCGAATTTCAGAGATTATTTCAGATATCTTTTATACGATAAAAACCGGGACGAGGAACTTTCAGCGATTATTGATATACTGACTGTGAATGAGACATATTTTTTCAGGGAACAAAATCAGCTTAAGGCGTTTAGTGAAGAGATACTTCCAGAAATCAAGGAAAACAAAAAAAGTCAAAAAAAACTCAGGATATGGTCAGCCGGTTGTTCAACGGGAGAAGAACCTTACACAATTGCAATGCTCGTTCTCGAGAAAGGACTTTTCAATAATTGGGATTTAGAGATATTTGGAAGCGACATCAATCAAAGGGTGTTACAGATTGCAAGGAGTGGTGCATATAGAAAAAACTCTTTTCGAACAACTGAACCATATTATATAAAAAAGTATTTCAGGGAAGAAGAAAGTTTTTTCAAAATTTCTGATTCTATTAAACAATACGTAAATTTTACACATCTAAATCTACTTGACCCCTTTAAAGTTAAATTAGTTGGAATCATGGATGTTATTTTCTGTAGAAACGTATTAATCTATTTCGATCATCCTTCAAGGAAAAAAGTAGTAGATATGTTTTTCGAAAGACTCTCAGAAGGGGGCTATTTACTACTTGGACATGCTGAGTCTTTGATAAATATAACAACCGCATTTACACTAAAACATTTGAAATATGATATGGTATATCAGAAACCTATAAAAAAAGGAGTTCATATTGATGTCTAAGACCCGAGTTCTCATTGTTGATGACTCTGCATATAGCAGGCAGATAATCAGGAGAACCCTTGAATCAGATAAAGGCATTGAAGTGGTAGGTGTTTCATCTGATGGTATAGATGCTATGGCAAAGACTATTAAAATCAAGCCCGACATTATAACACTCGACCTCGAAATGCCTGAAATGGATGGTTTTAGTTTTCTCAGATGGCTGATGAAAAAGCATCCTATTCCGGTAATCATTGTCAGTTCATACTCTGATTCAAAAACCGTTTTCAAGGCACTCGAACTCGGGGCTGCTGACTTCATAGCAAAACCATCAAGAATAGTATCCGCAAATTTACAGAATTTACAACAAGATTTGCTTAGAAAGGTAAAGGGAATAAAAAATTTTCGAATAGATAGATTGAGTAAAAATCTTAATCTTCTTGAAGAACGCACTTCAGGAATCTCGCCACCTGAAAAATTATCATGTGAAATAGAAGCAATTGGTATAGGGTCATCTACAGGTGGTCCAGCCGCTTTGAAAATAATACTTTCACGCCTCCCAGAAGATTTTCCAGCAGGAATTGTTATAAGTCAGCATATGCCAAAAGGTTTTACAGCCTCTTTTGCTGAGAGGCTGAATGGGATTTCTAAGCTATCAGTAAGGGAAGCTAAAGATGGGGAAGAAATAACAACAGGGAAGGTGCTAATCTGTCCTGGCGGATTCCATATGCTCTTCAAAAAAAGGGGGCGCAGAGTTGTTACATCTCTGAAGGAGTCAAAGACTACAGATAAATATGTCCCTTCTGTTGATATGATGATGTCTTCGCTTGCAGATATCTACGGGAATAAAACAATGGGTATAGTCCTGACAGGTATGGGAAATGACGGTAAAGGTGGTATGCTGGAAATTAAGAAGAAAGGAGGGTATACTATAGTAGAATCAGAAGATACTGCTGTTGTTTTTGGTATGCCCAATGAGGTTATTAAATCAGGCGCTGCAAGCAGGGTGTTACCTTTGCAGGAAATACCTGAAGAACTTACAAAATTGGTTACAAAAAATTAGCACTTGAGGGCTTGATGGAAAAAGAACCTTTTTACACGAAAAAAGCAGATGAATTTCTCCAGATTTTCAGGAGAGGCGAAGAATTCACTAAAGAATTAATAAAAGAAAATGAGCGATTGAGATTCAGGATTGCACAGCTCGAAGAGTCTCTCGTGAATACAGGAAATGAGGAACGAATAAAGATATATGAAGATAGAATAAAGATGCTCGAACAGGAATTAAATTCTCTCCTTGAAAGATATAGAAAGACAGAGGAAGAGAATAAGGATTTTGCATCGAAATATGTAGAGGTAGAAACAGAAAATAACAATCTTGCAAATCTCTATGTCGCAAGTTATCAGCTACACTCAACTCTGGATTTCAATGAAGTTCTAAGGATTGTAATTGAAATCATTATAAATCTCATTGGTGCTGAAAAATTTGCAATCATGCTCATGGATGAAAAAACGAATGAGATGATTCCAGTTGCAGCAGAAGGTATATCACTCGCAGAAATTCCCAAGGTTAAGATCAATGAAGGCATCATAGGCAAAGTAGCAAAAGAAGGTGAGAGTTATTTTTCGGAAAACATACCGAATGTAAAATCTATAGACCTGGAAAAACCTATTGTCTGTATTCCACTCAAGATTAAAGAACATGTAATTGGTGTAATTGTAATATATTTACTTCTTATCCAAAAAAATTCTTTTTCGAATATTGATTATGAACTTTTCAACTTGCTTGCCGGTCATGCAGCTACTGCTATTTTTTCCTCAAAATTATATACTCAGTCTGAAAGAAAGCTTTCTACAATTCAGGGTTTTCTCGACCTGCTGAAGGAAAAACCCAAAAAATAGGATAGGGAAAAGGAGGTCTTATGCCGAACATTCTTGTCGTTGAAGATTCACCAACAATGAGACAACTAATCTCTTTCGCTATAAAAAGAATTCCTGATTCCAGAATTATTGAAGCCTCTGATGGGGTTGATGCATTAAAGAAACTGTCAACCGAAAAGATTGATATTATTCTTGCTGATATTAACATGCCAATAATGGATGGACTAAAATTAGTAAACCTTGTTAGAAGCAATCCCTCTTATAAACATATACCGATAATCATGATCACAACTGAGGGCGCAGAGGAAGATAAAAACAGAGCTCTCGCTATGGGAGCAAATGCTTATCTTACAAAACCTATTCAAACGCAGGATCTAATGAAACTCGTAAGCAGTTTCATCACATCATAAACTCTGGCACTTTGGGCAGAAAAACCTTCCGGTAAACCACTCTTCTTCGTGTGAAAAATCAGGTATTAATTTAAGAAGCATTGATGAATGGCATTTCTGGCAGATAAAGTCGTTAAGTTTGTAGTCTAATGCAAGTTTCTTAGCGTCATAAGCATCTTGTTTAATATCTAAAATATATTGAATAACATCTTGAGCTTTAGGTTTATGGCTCAGTATCTTTTTTATCTGTTCAATTACTTCATTTGGCTTTGTAGTAGCTTTAACAACGTAGCCTGATGCTCCAAGATTTAGAGCTTTCTCAACCTCTTCAGGCTGTCCCTTTGCTGAAAAAACAAGTACAGGAATGTTGGATAGTTTTGGATCAGTTTTGATAATCTGGAGAACTTTATAGCCATCCATGATGGGCATCATTAAATCAAGTAAAATTATATCGGGCTTATCCTCAGCAAGCTTTTTTATTGCTTCCATTCCATTATCAGCTGTGATCACAATAAACTGATCCAGTATCAGTTTATTTTTATACATCTGTTGTATGACTTTTGAGTCCTCTACAAGCAATATTTTGTTTCTCATTTGCTAAATTTTAAAAAGCTTTTACCATTAAGTCAATATAAATTTATTGATTTGAGGTCTTAAATCTTGCAACCTGTGGAGGCTGTAAAAATTCCCACTCACCTTTCACTCCACATTGGAAGGATGCAACTTCAATGTGAAGCATAGCAATACCACAATCAAGACGTTTCGGAATATTATATGTATCTTTCATATTATCAACAGAAATTGTAATGCTGTTACTATCAACAAAGAATCTCCAGGGTTGGCGGTTAACTGCTGAAGGAGCAATTTTTGCTGATTCAAGGGCTTTCTTCATCCAAAAAGGCCATTTAGATTCTTCCAGTCCTTTTACTAATTCACTCAGTGGTTTCCTCTGGTGAGTCATTCCGAATCCTGTCATTATTTTCTCTTCAAGAGAAACTTTTTCTGCTGCAAAACCAACCGGTGTTACAGCAAAAACCTTTTCATTATCTTTGATTTCAGCAAGAGAGGCCGCTACCTCAGGTCTAAAGAATCCACCTACCCAACACGTGCCGATTCTTAATGAAGTAGCCTCAAGTATAATGCCCTCACCTGTATATCCTACTTTTTCCGGCATATGATAATCCGATCTATCTCCAATAAAGGCCACTATGGCAGTTGCACCTTTTATTTTGCCATAATGACCGATAGCTCCCTTAAAAACCTTATCTGCAGATTGGTTTATTAAAACAGCCCTTACTCCTTCGAAAGGTCTGAATTCCTCACAAATGGCATTAATTCTTAAGAGTAAATCTGGGGGGATAGGCTTTGAATCAAAAAGCCGCCGTGATCTCCTGACTGCTATAGCATCATACCACCTTGAATATGGGATATCCATTTAATACTATTTTGCCTTTTTCTTTTTCATTGAGAGAACAAGAATCGCAGAAGCACCTATACCTGTCAGGACACGTGCAATAGCACCAGAAAACATGATACATTTCTTAAGAATATTAAATCCTTTTGTCATATACCCCATAGTTAAATAATACCATTAAAAACGGTCAAAAGAAATGGCTGAGGAAATGATGTAGAATAAATCTTATGATAATCATTGAAAATGTTAGCAAGGTATTTAATAAAAAATGGGCAGTAAAAGATCTTAATCTTCGGACTGAAAAAGGAGAAATTTTTGGACTGCTCGGACCAAATGGTGCAGGGAAAACGACTACAATTAAGATGATGACAGGGCTTTTGAAACCAACTGAAGGCAGGATATTGATTAATGGCTTTGATATTGTAAAAGAGCATCTTCAGGTCAAATCAATTCTTGGATATGTGCCTGATAAGGCATTTCTATATGAGAAGTTAAAAGGACGTGAATTTCTTACATTTGTTGCATCCATTCACAGAATAGAAAAATTCTCAGCAACTCAGAAGATTGATAAACTTCTCGAGATATTCGGCATAAAGGATGTTGGAGATGAGATAATAGAAAGCTATTCGCAGGGTATGCGGCAGAGATTGCTCTTCTCATCTGCCCTGATACACAATCCAAAGGTGCTACTGATTGATGAACCTTTTGTTGGTCTTGATCCATTCGGCGTTATTATGATTAAGGAAGTTATACATAAATTGCGTTCAGAAGGTGTATCAATTTTTCTTGCAACTCATAGCCTTCATATTGCTGAAGACTTATGTGATAGAGTAGGACTTATTAGCAATGGCTCTTTAATCAGCATAATAAATAAGGAAAATTTTAAAACTAAAGGTGACCTGCAAAAATTATTTTTGGAAATGACTGAAAAAAGGTAAAGGTAATTTCTATTGAAAACTGAACTCTTGCTCCTTATACCAAAAATTATATCTCTAAAAAATTCTATAACCTTAAAAGCTTTTCTAAAAAGGCTTCCTTTTCTATTAATTGGCATTGCATTCTGGATATTGTTTTACATAGGTTCATATGAAGTTATAAGTTTTATTCGAAATGTTCATTTCTTTGGCGAAATTCTTTCCAAAAAATTTCTCTCAATCATACTCTTCAGTCTCGGCATCTTTTTAATTCTGAGCAATATAATTACTGCCCTGTCTTCTTTTTATCTATCAAAGGATATCCCGTTTCTTATTCAAATGCCTATCAGGACACAGGCAATCTTGAGAGCAAAAACAATAGATACAATTATAAATTCTTCATGGATGGTCATATCATTCATACCCCCGATTTTTATTGCGTATGGCATCAATTATCAGGCTACCCTTATGTTTTATATAATTCTCATTATTACTTTTATTTCTTTTCTATTTTTATCATGTGGAATAGGGATAATAATCGCTCATCTTCTCACAAGGATTTTTTCTGCAAAAAAAATCCGCCTAACATTACTTGGCATGGGTCTCCTGCTTTTCGTAACTTTCTATACATGGTTTAGATCTCAATGGCAAATTGACCTTCAAAGTTATGACAGATTTATACAATTATTCTTTAATATCAGAATTGACTTACCCTTGTTACCAAGTTACTGGATAACAGAATCTGTTTTCCCATTATTGATTAAAGAAAAACCTGATATAAGGTACTTAATGCTTATTCTTAGCATTTGGCCTTTCATTATTCTATTGTCAGATGCCATAGGAAAAAATTTATATGTATCCAATATTGAGAAAATTCAGCCATCTAGACACTGGAAAATAAAGACAAATAAAAACAGATTCTATCCAGGATATGGTTTCACAATTATATGGAAAGATGTGAAAATCTTTTTAAGAGATACTGGACAGTGGTCACAGTTACTGATCATCGTTGCGCTCATGTTCATCTATCTCTATAATTTTAAAACACTTCCCATCACCTCGATCGCCGTGATATTCCCTTTCATAAAAGAATTGATGGTCCTTATCAATATGCTAATGGCTGGGCTCATTCTTTCTGCAGTTGCAGCACGATTTTTATATTCTTCTATTAGCCTCGAAGGCATGGCATTCTGGGTACTGAAAACTGCTCCAATAACTATGAAAAAGCTGCTCTGGTCAAAATTTTTTTATGGACTTATTCCTGTAATGGTCATCCTGTTAACTATTGTCCTCATTTCAAATATCTTGATGAATACTGACCAAAATCTACTGATCATTTCCATAATTACAACAATTATACTCTGTATTTCTATTAGCGGCCTCGGCATCGGTATGGGTGCTCTTCTCCCTAAATTTAAATATGACAACGTAGCTTCTATATCAATGAGCCTTGGTGGGTTACTCTTTATGATTTTTTCTTTTCTTGTAGTTCTTATTACAATCTCTATAGAAGCATGGGCTTTTTATATTTACAAAAGAGTTGCTTTATTTGATATACCCATAGGGCTTAAAGAAAAAGTCCTGTTTGTTTTTTCAGGCGCGGGGATTCTCATACTTAACGCCATCACCTTTTTCCTTCCGATGAGAATGGGGAGAAAGCATCTTGAGGGAGATATATATTAGTGTTTAAATGCCCTCTGACCTGTAAATACCATTGTAACCTTTGGATTTGCTTCATTACAGGCTGTAATTGATTCAAAATCCCTTTCAGAGCCACCTGGCTGAACAATTCCTGAAATACCCTCCTTAATCGCAACATCAACTCCATCCCTGAAAGGAAAAAACGCATCTGAGACCATTATTGAACCAATCAGACCGCCTTTTTTCTTCTGCGTTTCCTCATCTATCTCAAGGAGTAAATCTTTTCTCCTTTTTCCATTTCTCACATCAAGTTCAAAAGCTTTATATGGTATTCCATATCGTTTATAGCATAATGCATCAGCATATTTTGTATATGCTTTAAAAATTGCAATTTCAGCAACACCTACTCTGTCCTGTTCACCGGTCCCGATACCTACAGTCACACCATCTTTTACATAAATAACCGAGTTCGAGGTTATACCCTGTTCCACGCTCCAACCAAAAATCATATCAGAATATTCTTTTTCTGTTGGCATTCTTTCGATAATATATTCTTTCCCCTGATAAGTTGTCTTTGCAGGCAGAAAGTCATCCTTTGACTGAATTTTATTCAACGGGGATTGCTGGACAATAACTCCCCCATCAATTAGCGATTTAAAATCAATATACCTAAGGGTTCTGTATTTCGCTAATTCATAAATTTTACTAATACGTATAATCCTCAGATTTTTCCTCTTCGAGAGAATATTCACAGTTCCTTCTTCAAAATCAGGTGCAGCAACCACTTCCAGATAATTTCTTGCAACAAGTTCGGCTGTTGCTTTATCCATTGTTCTGTTTAAAACCAGACACCCACCAAATGCAGCAATTCTATCAGCCATATTTGCTTTCTCATATGCATCAGATAGTGAATTTCCATATGCAGCACCACATGGATTGTTATGTTTTAGGATAACCGCTGCAGGTCTGTCCATAAGAAATTTGAGGATATTCAATCCATTGTCAAGATCAGTAAGATTAGTTTTTCCAGGATGCTTTCCTGCTTGTATCATATCTTCTTCAGTAATACTGCTAACAAGTCCATTAGCCGGTTCTATAAACTGGCATCCTCCAAGGACAAGATTACCATTTATTAATTCATAAAGCGCGGCTTCCTGCCCAGGATTTTCACCATACCGAAGACCCTTTTCGATCAGTTCTCCTGTTTTCTCATCTAATATTTTCCATGTTCTTTTTTTATATATTAAAGTCTGCTCTCCAAATCGAATAATCATCTCATCAGGAAAATGATCAGACATTATTGTGCGATACATTTTTTTAATATCAGACATGAAACCTCCTTCTTTAGTTATTTTTGTTTCTTGTAATCCTCCCTCACCTTCATCGTTTCTTCAAGCAGGAGAATATATTTTGAATATCTGAAACCGAGTTTCATTAGAGCAATATCGTCAGTCTTTATATTTTCTACTTCGGTCGGTTCAATCTCAAAAATGTCAAGGAACCTGCTCTCAAAAATAAATCTCCTGAACCGCTCCATATCATAGCATGCAGTATAAATCTGTGCCTGTTTATTAGAATCAAGGGCTTCCATTAAGGGATTTCTCCTTAATTGGATCTCTTTCCACTCTCTGTTCATCTCATCATATATATCAACTCCCTGGTCAGATCTCCAGGTCTGTATTGTCCATTTAGTATTTTCCTGGTATCCAAAACAATGTGGTTCTTTAATAAAAAAATAAAACTCTTCATTAACAGGTCCCTTATCCGTTCCCTTTCTGAGGGTTCCCTGACCAATCGGATAATAGCGACAGTTAGCTGGACGGTCTGTATAAATAGTACACCCTTCTGGTGTAACAAATGGACATTTTTTTTCATCGTCATTTAACATCTTCAATCTTACCAAAGGAAGTGTAGATTTCTCATCAATCTCCATAACTGTATATTTTTCGAGAAATTCTTCAGAGCTCATACCGAGTCTCTTTTTCATTCTCACAATATCGTATGGGGTAAGAAGTATATTGATCTTACTACAGCATTTTGTAAAACACTTAATACCTTTGTGGCATCTAAATTTAAATCCTGAGTTCATTGAGAGCTTTGATGGCTCTACATCCTTCATGCTTGGCAATGGCATTTTAGTTTAATCCTTTCTGTTTTATCTTCAAAAGTTCTTTGATAGCAAACTCATCAGCGAGTTTTTCCGATCTTAAATGAAGTTCTTTTAATTCTCGCCTCCTTCGAGCAGCCCTTCTCCCACCAGATAATGAATGATTTACCAGTGCAGTTATATAACATTCATTACCTGCCTTTTTGGTGTGTCCAATTTCATGTAAAAAGAGAAATGTATAAAGCTCATCAGGTAATATTTCCGTACCGATATCTTTACTTATACGGGCGCTTACAGCCTTTCTATCTAAATCTGGATTCAGGTAAATATTATACCCGCCGTTATGTCCTTTCGACAGAGTATTGTAAGCAAGTTTTCCATTGCTCCATCCAGAACTGGTATCTCCTTCAAAACCTATATAGTTAATATTGTATTCTCTTGCGTAATGTAGCAAGATATCAAATTTCATAAATTTTTGAAAAAAATTTATCTTATCAAGGTCTTCTGAAATATTTTTCACAAAGATTCCATTATATGTCTTTGGTTCTTCAGCTTCTGCAGTCCCCAGAAAAGGGAGACGGAACAATAAGGTCTTTTCATCGATCCTATTAACTCTAATAGCACTCATTTTCAGCATGAAATAAAGAATGCCTATCCCTGCGAGAAACCCAATTATAAGAGGTAAAAGAATACAACTATTTGTTATCATCACATTATATTACCACTCAAACAAACCATGAGCCTTAAAATATTATCATTGCTTGACTTTGAAACTGTGTCATAATGGGGTTTCTTATCATTTCTCTCTCGAATTTGCTGAGAGTTGTAGCAAAAATGTAAACCACTTTAAAACCAGGTATTCTTCTATTTCTATCATAACAAAAAAGGCCGATCCCCATAAATGGAGGTCGGCCTTCTATCATGTCTATAATTATGCTATGAACGGAACAATAAGTAAGGCAACAATGTTAACAACCTTAATCATCGGGTTAATAGCAGGACCGGCTGTATCTTTATATGGGTCACCCACGGTATCACCCGTAACAGCAGCTTTATGAGCATCAGATTTCTTTCCACCGTATGCACCATCTTCAATATACTTTTTGGCATTGTCCCATGCACCACCACCGCTTGTCATTGCAATTGCCATAAATAATCCAGTGACAATACTTCCAATAAGAACCCCACCGAGTGCCTCTTTGCCTATTAGAAAACCAACGATTATTGGAGCTGCAACTGGAATCAGTGCAGGAATCATCATCTGCCTGATTGCTCCTTTTGTAACAATATCAACGCAAGTGCCGTATTCAGGTTTTGCCTTCCCTTCCATAATACCAGGTATCGATCTGAACTGTCTTCTAACCTCCTCAACAACACCACCAGCTGCCTTACCAACAGCCTCCATGAGTAAAGAACCGAAAAGGAATGGCAATAAACCTCCGATAAAGAGCCCAACAAGAACCTTAGGATTTGATAGGTCAAACAATATTGCCTCACCAAATGATCTTGAATATTCTGCAAACAGAACAAGTGCTGCAAGACCCGCTGAACCAATAGCATAGCCCTTAGTAACTGCCTTTGTTGTATTTCCAACTGCATCAAGAGGATCTGTAATTGCACGTATTTCCTTTGGTAGTTCAGCCATCTCTGCAATACCACCAGCATTGTCTGTAATAGGACCATATGAGTCAATTGCAACAACAATTCCTGTCATAGAAAGCATTGATACTGCGGAGAGCGCAATCGCAAAAAGTCCTCCGCCTGGATTGCCTGAGAAACCGCCTCCAAGCCAGTATGCCCATATTATTGCACCACATATGACAATAACTACAGGGCTTGATGACTTCATGCTTACAGCAAGTCCTGCAATAATATTTGTAGCATGTCCTGTTTGACTTGCTGCTGCAATATGTTTAACTGGATTGAAACTCTTTGAGGTGAAATATTCAGTAATCATAACAATGAGAGCCGTAAGAGCTAATCCGATCACTGCCGTCATAAACACTCCTGTTGCTGTATATGTCTGTTGAACACCTTCTAATCCTAAAAACCATCGAGAAGCAAAATAGAATGCTATGGCTGCAAGTATACCTGCGGCTGCAAGACCCTTATATAGAGCTCCCATAATATACTGACTTTTGCCAAGTCTAACAAAATAAGTCCCAATTATTGATGCTAGGATTGATATCCCACCAATTAAAAGCGGAAATAAAATCCATGGACTATCTGGACCAAAAACTGTTTTTGCAAGCAACATCGCAGCTACAAGAGTAACGACATAGGTTTCATATAGGTCTGCAGCCATACCTGCACAGTCACCGACATTGTCACCAACGTTGTCTGCAATAACAGCAGGATTTCTCGGGTCGTCCTCAGGAATTCCTGCTTCAACTTTACCAACAAGATCTGCCCCTACGTCTGCTGCCTTTGTGTAAATACCACCAGCAATACGTGCAAAGACACTCATTAATGAACAACCAAAACCAAGTCCGACGAGTGCATGAAATGCCTTATCAACTTCAGCCTCAGCAGACCTGACAATTAAATAAAATCCTGCAATGCTGAGAAGTCCAAGGCCGACTACCATGAGTCCGGTAACTGAACCACCTTTAAAAGCAAGTTTCAGAGCATTATTCAGACCACCGAATGCAGCTTGTGCTGTGCGGACATTAGATCTAACTGTAACCATCATCCCAATATATCCAGTTGCAGCAGAGCCAAATGCTCCGAGAAAGAATCCAGCTGCTGTCCAGAAACCCAGAGTAACCCATAGGATTCCGAGAATGATAACACCGACGACTGCAACAGTTGTATATTCACGTCTCAAAAATGCCTGTGCACCTTCACGCACTGCATTAGAAATAAAAACCATGCGCTCGTTACCAGTGCCCTGTTTCATGACCCAAGCTGTTGTAGCAAGTGCATAAACAACGCTTGCTACACCGCAAAGTAAAGCAAAATAGATTATTTGATTCATATACCCTCCTTCCAGTATGGATTAATTGTCACGCTAATCATGGCTATTGTAATTAATGCCATAAGCTATTTTTTCTAAATCCTATTTATTTTCACCCCCTTCGCTATAAAATATTCTTCCATATTTTACAGGTTAAGGTTCCCGTTGTGTATATTTTGCAAAGACCATTGCTGTTGCCCTGTATACCATATGAGCCATTTTTGAAAAAGGAGCATATGCAAACAGGAAAAAAACCACAACAAGGTGAGCAAAATATATTATATATGCAAGCACCGCGATATTTGCTAATCTAAATAATTCAGACAATATACCTGTAGCCATAATTGCAAAAACTATATATATAAAGAGCCAATCATAATAACCACCCTTTCCAGCCTTTTCCTGATTTTTTAACCTGTTACTAATAACAAGGCTTATACCTGCCAAAAGACCTAAGGCACTTGCATTGGCAAGCCACTTTACAGGATTGGTCAACGGATAAGGAGAAGGACCAAGCATCCAGCTAAATGGTTTTAATCCTAATAATTTCATAATAGGGGGTCCGTAAAGATATACAACTGCCCATGCTGTTGTGATTGCAAGCCCTATAAAACTATAGAAAACAAGGAAATGCGATATTTTTCGTATTTTTGTCAAATTACACTTTTCAAAGCGACTATGTGATAAGATTTCATTAACTGTTGAGACAATAGCATTAGAAATACTCATTTTAGGAGTTACCGGTCCTGCTGCACGTAACATATCTTTCCAATATCTTGAAATGCCAATAGCAAGACAAACAACAGCAAAGATTGCTACTGGTACAAAAACACTGTCAATATATAGAGAAGGTAAAAACTCATGATACGATATCTGACCTTTTTCATTCAGAGGTATTTTTGTAAGGTTTAAATGTCCAAGAGAGGCAAGTATTATCAAAAAAATTACAACTGGAATTGCAAGAAGAATAACAAGATGCTGTTTGCTACCCACAGCCTTTCCAAGGAATTGTGGGACTGAATAATGTTCGATGGACAATTTTCTTACTGCATTAAGGACCTCACCTGGCTTAGCTCCCCTTGGGCAATACGCTGTGCAATCACTACATTGATGACAGAGCCATATATCAGGGTTGGGTAGAAGTTTATCTTTTAGACCCCATTGAGCATATAACATCTCCTTTCTTGGAAAGGGCTTATTTTCAGGTGTTAAATTGCATACAACAGAGCAGGTAGCACATTGGTAACACTTCTTAAGCGATTCACCTCCTCCTTTGATTATTTCATCTACAAATTTTACGTCAGGTGATGCAATGGTTTCTTGTGCCATGTATATCCTCCAATCCTATTCTAAAATTCCTTGAACGGATTAGGTCCTATTTCTTTAACCCTTTCAACGAATTCATTTATTAAATCTGGAAGCTTTGGATATTCATCAATAGCAACCTGTAAAAGTTTGACACGGTCTGCCTCAAGCTGTAACTTATTCAGAGTTTCACCTACCTTGCTGAAACGATAATTCGCAAGCTCACTCCCTTTAACAAAATGACATTGATAATTTTCACCAAACTTACATCCCAAAAGAAGAAATCCGTCGATACCTTTTGAGAAAGCATCAGCAATCCATACAAGGTTCATACCACCAAGACACCTAAGAGGGATAAACCGAACAGATGAATCAATTTTTTTACGATTCAATGCTGCTGTATCAAGAGCAGGATAAGCGTCATTCTCACAAACAAGACATATTATCCTGAATTCCTCTTCAGGAACGTCAACTGATTTTATCATGGAACCTATTATATCAACACTATAGTCTTTAAATGATACTATTCTTTCAGGACAAGCTCCCATACAGGTTCCGCATCGCCTGCATCTATTCACTTTATAATAAGGGATACCTTTTTCGTCTTCATCAATTGCTCCAAAAGGACATTCCTCTGTACATCTCTTACAAGCAGTACACCGGATAAGCTGTGGGTCAGGGAATGTCAAATCCCAGGCCCTCGGATGGACTGCCATACCTTTTGCTACATGATCTATACATTGAATCGCCTTGAAAGCAGCCCCTGCAGCATCTTCCTGTGCTTCTGTCATATTCATAGGCTGTCTCACACATCCTGCAGCATATACTCCTGTCCTTCTTGTTTCATATTGGAAACATATAAAATTAGAATCAGCAAAACCATAAGCACCTTCCAGTGAAGGTATTTCTGGCCCTTGCCTGTAATCAAGATTAAGTATGTATTCTGGTTTGGGTGTTGATTCTAAATAAGCCTTTTTAGCTTCATCACCTTGTGTAGATATTTGCGTTAAACCATCAAGATACTCCTGAGGAGCACGTGTGGTTGGCACCATACCAGTTGCAAGGACAACAAGGTCAGCCTCAACTTTTACCTTTTCCCCAAGTAAAGAATTTTCTATATCAACAAAAAGATTCCCATTCCCAGCGTCTGAAACACCTTTAACATCTCCTTTTGTGAGCATAACTCCAGGGTCATTCTGTGCCTCTTTATAAAATGCCTCGAGCCTGCCTGGAGTCCGTATGTCTTTATAAAAAATCATTGCTGTTGCGTCTTTATTCTGTCGCACATAGCGAGCCTGTTTCAAAGATGTTGCACAACACATGGAGGAACAATAGGGAAGGTGATCAGGATCTCGCTGTCCAGCACATTGAATAAAAGCAACCTTTTTAGCTTCCTTTCCGTCAGAAGGTCTTAAGATTTTTCCATTTCCCTTCTTTGCAATTTCCTCAAACTCAACATTTGTAACAACATTTGGGGAAACTCCATATCCAAGATAATCAAGTTTTGTTGCATCATAAGGAACCCAGCCAGTAGCCATAACAATTGCACCGATTTTTACTGTCTCAGAGCTTCCATTTGTAGAAATTGTAACATCAAATAAACCAGGTTGTCCGGCAGTCTTCTGTATTTTTGATGATTTATAAACTTTAATATTTGGATGACTTTCAACTTCTTTTATTATCTTATCAATATCTGTATCAACAAAAACTGGTTCTTTATAATCTCTCGTTGGAATTTTTTTGTATAGTTTGTTCGCGAAACCTCCAAGTTGAGGTTCTTTTTCTACCAGAAAAACTTTATATCCTGCTTTGGCTGCATCGAGGGCTGCTGTCATTCCTGTTATTCCACCACCAACGACTAAAATATCATTACTAAGGTTTTCAAGTATTGAAGGTTCTGGAAGGTCACCTTTCTGTGCTTTGACTATACCCATAACAATATAGTCTTCTGCGAGGCTCTGGGTTTCCTCTGTATTTGGTTCTTGCATCCAAGCAACAAATTCACGTAAATTTACCCTTTCAGTTATTGTTCCTGGAAAGTCGAACTCTTCGAATTTTACACGCGGAGAGCATGCAGCTATAATAATAGTGTTAACACCATCCTTCTTTATGTCATTTTTTATCATCTGCAAAGCTTCAGGGCTACAAAGAATATCGTGTATCTTAATCTGCTCCTCTTTTATAGGACCACGTTTTGCTGCTTTTGCAAGTTTTTCTATATTAATGGAATCTCCGATACCGCATCCTTTACATATATAAACACCATATTTTTTCTCCATGCTCTACCTCCTCTTTATACTCTGGATGCACTTTATTGCTGCACCTGTGGCATCCTGAACCGATCTTGCAACATCTGCCGGGCTCTTTAGTGTTCCAACTGCATAAACTCCTTTTTTAAGTAACGCATCATCAACCAGCCCATCAGGATTATAAGGCACATCTATGCCAACTTTTGAACTCTTTGTTGAGGGTTCCATCCCAGTCGCTAAAACGACCATATCAAAAGTCGCCTTGATTTTTCCACCTCCATAAATGTCCTCTGCAACAACCGTAACATCTTTTGTTACAGCATCCTCTGTGATTTGTGCAACTTTTCCTTTTGTAAATATAACATTTGGATCATCTTTTATTTTTGCATAGAACCTGTGCTCATATAGCCCGGGAGTTCTGATGTCTATATAGAAAATCTGAATCTTTGCTTCAGGATATTGTTCTCTTATATACATTGCATGTTTTAATGTAGCAAGACAACATATATAAGAACAAAAAGGAAGATGGTTTTCGTCTCTTGAGCCTGCACATTGAACGAATGCTATGTTTTTTATCTCTTTACCATCAGAGGGTCTAACAATTTTGCCATTGGTAGGTCCATCTGGTGATGCTAATCGTTCCATCATCATATTTGATATAACATTTTTTATTTTACCTGCACCTAAAATATCCAGTTTGGTCATGTCATATGGGTTCCAGCCTGTTGCTAAAACGACTGCTCCAACATTAAGTTTGATTGTTTCAGGTTTCATGTTAAAATCAATTGCATTGTATTTGCATGCATCAAGGCATGGCTTCTTACAGTCTTTTGGACAGGCCTTATCATCAATTATGTACATAAATGGGAATACCTGTGAGGAAGGAAGATATGCTGCTTTTGTCTTATTCATTCCAAAGTTGAATTCATTATCCCTGTATGCAGGGCAGGCTTGAGCACAAGCATCACATCCTACACACTTGTCATTTACATATCGAGGGTTCAACTTTATCGTAGCCTCAAAGTTACCTTCTTCGCCCTTGATATCCTCTACCTCTGCAAGAGTATAAAATTTGATCTTTGGATTGTTTCTTATTCTCTTGAACTGAATCTCAAGTCCGCAGTTCGGTGGGCAAAGCTTCCAGAAGTACTTATTTATCTGAGCAACCCTCCCGCCCAGATATGGGTTTCTCTCCACAATATGAGCTTCGTATCCCGCTTCTGCAACCTCGATAGCAGCGGTCAACCCGCTCATACCGCCTCCAACAACAAGAACTTTTTTATTTTCTGCCATAATAACCCTCCTTAAAGGCAGTAAGTCATAAAGAGGTGCTTATAACTTACTGTATAACCAACTCTTTTTGACCTACTTTTAAACGGGGGTATTATATCACACTTGTCAATAAAAATCTCTGCGAGATCATAAAAAATGGGGGAGGGTGTACCCTCCCCCATTCTGTCAATTTTACTGGAACATCTGAACGTATGGTACTTTCTTAAACTCCCAGGTATTGGTCTCAACATTGTATCTGGAATTTGTAAAGCACTTCCAGTTAGCATCGTCGATCTTGTTGAAGTCGCCTCTATAATAGTAACCAGGATATCTGGACTCCTCTCTAAAGAGGATGTGTCTTGCATGTGCTTCGACCGCCAGAATTCTGTGGAAGTTTTCCCAGCATCTGAGAAGTTCATGGAGGTCTTTTGCCGCCATTCTGCTTGCATCCTCTTTGAGCAGTTCAAGCTTCTTTAGTCCTTCTTCAAGCATTGTCTTTGATGTCATATACCATGTTGCTACACCACCAAAATACTCATCAGCTATCTTCATTAATCTTGCCTGAAGTGCCTTTGGACCAATATAGTGAGGATTAACTTCAGGAGCTGTTGTATAAGTTTTGTATTTTTCATAGATCTCAAATGGCAGATAGAGTTCAGCCGCTATCTCGTCAAGGGATTTTTTAGGTGTTGGCTTGTAATCTGGATTATCGAGTATGTATGCTATTGCAGCCTTTGCTGCCTGCCTTCCCTCTGCATGTGAACCAGATGAGAATTTATGTCCTGAGGCACCTACAACGTCTCCAGCCATGAATAGACCTGGGACTGTAGACATTCTGTTATATCCCCATGTGTAATGTTCAGGAGTTCCTGGTATATCACCGGGACCGCTAACCCAGAAACCTGCGCATCCAGCATGTGAACCAAGCAGATAAGGCTCTGTAGGCATAATCTCTGAAGGAACTTTTTCTGGTTCAACATTGTTTGCTGCCCAGAGTGATGCCTGTCCAATTGCCATATCGAGGAAGTCTTCCCATGCCTCAGCCTCGAGGTGTTTCAGTTTCTTTGCTCCTGCTTTCTCACCAAGTTGCTCTTTAATTCTTGCAGAGAACTCAGCCATAGCAGTGTGGGTATTCATGAGAATAGGACCTTTACCATCTTTCATAGCTCTCATCATAAGATGGTTTCTGATGGCAGTGCCCAGTCCTTTTGCATAGTCGCCATATCTCGCAACTGCATCATCGAAATATTCTTTATTTGCGCAATAATCTTCGCCATAGCTGTCTGTTGCTTTTGCCTTAAAGAACAGGAACCATGCACCAACTGGACCATAACCGTCCTTAAATCTTCCAGGAACAAATCTATTCTCCATTAATGTTAATTCTGCACCTGCCTCCATGCCAAAGGCATAACCAGAACCACAGCTAAATACTGGATACCAGGTTCTTCCCATACCTTCACCAACTGACCTTGGTCTAAAGCAATTGACTGCTCCAGCAGATGCGCATACCATTGCTTTTGCTTTAAAGGAATAAATCTTGTTCTCTCTTGTGCTAAATCCGATTGCTGCAGCTACATTTTTCCCATTTACATCCATTACTGGTTTTACAATGAATACCCTTTCAAAATGGTTCTGCGCCATACCAGTAGCAGCTCTGTTGGTCTCAAGTGCCTTCTTTGCAGCCTCTGCAACAACAACCTTGTATGATTCACCATTGATCATTATCTGCCATTTACCTGATCTAACAGGAGTTCCTCCATCTTTGAGCATGGGTTTGCCCTGTTCTTTTGCCTCATGACCATCTATTGAGAATCCATCATCGCCTTTTTTCCAGATTGGCAGACCCCATTCTTCAAAAAGGTGAACTGAATCATCAACATGCCTGCCAAGGTCATATACAAGATCTTCCCTGATTATTCCCATCAGGTCATTTCTTACATATTTGACATAATCTACAACTTTATTCTCACCTATATAGGTATTGATAGCAGAAAGACCCATTGCTACAGCACCGCTTCTATCAGTAGCAGCCTTATCAACCAATACGACTTTAAGCTTCTTGGGGTTAGCCCAGGCACATCCTTCGAATGCTGCACCACAACCTGCCATACCACCACCAATGATAAGAAGGTCGCATTCTACTTCTGTTACTTCAGGTTTCTTACAATATGAAAATGTACAAGTTTCTTTTTCCATTATATATTCACCTCCTTTTTTTATTCAGTTCTTGCTTTGTAATTAAAGAACCCAGGTTGTTTAATTGTTGAAAAATCAGGCTCTGGTTTCCCTGCATATGGATCAACTGAACCTTCAGCAGTAGTCCTTATCGGGAATTTAAATCTCTTGGTCAAACCATTTCTGAACTTGATTGTCCACATAATGGAGTCCGTTCCTCTTAAAGGAATTGTCTGTGCTCCAAGGGGAACAAAGTCAGAATAGCCTCTTACCTCAATAGCCTGTTGCGGGCAGATCTTTACACAGTTGTAACATTCCCAGCACTGCTCAGGCTCTTGATTGTAAGCTTTCATCTTCTCTCTGTCGAGAGTCATAAGATCGTGAGGACAGATATACTGACATGCAGTCTTATCCTGTGCTTTGCAACCGTCACACTTTTCAGTGATTACAAAACTTGGCATATACTTAACACCTCCTTATTTAAATATTAGGTTTAAGAGTTTGGTTGTAAAAACCACCAAATATTAAGTCTCCTTCCACCTCCTTTCTATTTCTTGACAGATTTAAGAAAGTCATCCATCATGTCAACGGTTTTCTTTTCAATCACCATGTCGAAAATCTTGTCTTTAACATCTTTTGGAAGCAGCTCTATGGTTTTTGTTGTAGCACTATCATATTTTGCCATTGGATAAATCTTCAATATTTCATCTCTCTGTTTTTCGTTGGTTGGAACACGTAAAACCTTTAAGCCAGCAAGCATTTCCTGTGTAAGTGAATCAAGGCCTGCCTTCTGAAGCTTTGCTAATCTTTCTTCATTAATCCAGATGTTAATTGGATATGTTTCTGCCATCTCTTTTCCTCCTATTTCAATGGTTCTATGGTAAATACAGGGGTTCTTCTCTTTAAATAATCCTCAGTAACAAATGCTGAACCGAATCCATATTTCTCTGCAGTCTCCATGATAACATCAAAAACTTCAGGTCTGTAAATCAGTCTCGGAGGTTTAACCCCATCAATAATTATACTTCTGACAACTGTACCACTAAACTTCTGCCATTCTTTTTTATGGTCGCAAATTCCCTCATTGGTAATTTCTCCGCAATGTGGGCAGTAGAGCCAGTTCATGGAATAAGTGGGAGTTATGTTTATCTTGTCCTGCACTGAAGCAAGTAGATGATGGGCATCATAAGGACCATAATATGAACCAACACCTGCGTGGTCTCTTCCATACATATGATGTGTACAACCAAGATTCGTTCTCAGACATGCATGGAATACAGCCTCTCTCGGTCCAGCATATCTCATATCCCAGAACGTACAGGATGTCATATGGTTGTGCTCTCCGAAATATCCAGCGGTTCTGAGCCTGTCATGAGTAAGAATTATCGCCTCGTCAATGTAGTCACCAGGTCTCTTTTCTCCAATAATTGCATTTACCAGAACTCCGACAATCGGTTTTTCAATCGGTAACTCGCCATATGTCTGTAACCATGCACCTTTACAAAGCCATTCATGTCCTGTATGGGGCACGTTCCTTGTCTGATGATTAACAATTCGAACCCAACCTTTTTCCTTGAATCTTGCTCTCATCTGTAAAGGGGTTAACCAGAATTTCTTATAAGGTTCATTTATCTTCGGGGGGTTAAGGAGCGTTATCTTACCACCAAGAAACTTTTCTTTATAATTGTAAGTTCTTTTAACCCCTGGATGTTTATCTTCAGTGGTGCCATAAACTTTCATGGCTATTTCTTTTTTATCATATGTAAATATATCTGTCACATCCAGAATAGCAAATGGATTTCCAGTGTAGGTAAGTAGAACTTCCTCGTATTGTTTGATTCCACTTTTCTTTAATTCATCATCAGATATGTCAAATACTATAGGGATACTCCAGACAGTCTTTCCATCTGCAAGGGTCATATTATTACAGACAGCTTCAACATCCGCCTTTGTCATAAATCCTTCTAATGGAGTGAAGAATCCATAAGCAATGTCGATAATTTCTGTTGCAATTTGCAGACGAACATCGAGAGTTTTTGCCTTGGCTGCTTTTAACTCTTCCACTCTTTTAATTGCAGCAGCTTTTGGCATTACGCGCTCAACAATCTCTTTACCACCATGACCAATGTTTTCCATAATTTTCCTCCTTAATTAATTAATATAAAAAATCTTTATTTGCCCTCTAATACAGTGCAAACCTTTTTGAAAATCTCGTCTATATTTCCAACACCTGTTACTGATTTAAGAATGCCTTTCTTTTTGTAATAATCTATCAGTGGTGCAGTTTGAGCATCATATACATCAAGTCTTTTCCTAATCGTCTCTTCTTTATCATCATCCCTTTGAAAAAGCTCACCACCACATTTATCACAAACACCTTCTTTTTTAGGCGGAGAATAGTAAACATTATACATCTGCTGACAGCTCTTACATGTCCTTCTACCAGTCAATCTCTTCATTAAATCTTCTTTTGGGACATCAACACTTAATGCAGAATCAAGAGGCATTTTAATGTTATTTAACAGCTTGTCAAGAGCCTCTGCCTGTGCAGTATTTCTTGGAAACCCGTCAAGGATAAAACCTTTTTTACAGTCATCCTGCTTAAGCCTTTCTTCCACGAGACCAAGAACTATTTTGTCTGGTACAAGTTCACCTTTCTCCATGATAGCTTTTGCTTCTTTTCCAAGAGGGGTACCATCAGCCACTGCTTTTCTTAAAATATCGCCTGTCGATATCTGAGGAATCTTATATTTATCGATAAGCATTTTTGCTTGCGTCCCCTTCCCAGCACCTGGTGCACCGAGCAACACTATTCTCATAATCTTACCCCCATCATTTTTTTCTCGATTTTTATTAAAAAAATCAGTAAAAAGGAAAATTGCGTCTGCTACTATAATAATAAATAAAAATAAGTGGTAGAGCCTTTAAATAAAAAAAAGAAAGACATATAAATATATTATTGATGCGGGTTTAAGTCAAATTCATATTTTTGATATAAAGATAAGAATTACTTATTACTAAAATTTGAATTATTAAGTCATTTAATAATTTGAATTTTTTCTTTAATATATTTTCTAAATTCCTCAAGAGCCCTCCCCCTGTGACTGATCGCATCTTTTTCTTCATTGCTCATCTCTGCGAAAGTTCTTTCAGAACCTTCAGGGTAAAATACAGGATCATACCCAAAGCCCCTATTTCCTTTAGGCTCTTTACCTATCATTCCTTCAGTATATCCATAGAATGTATGAATATTTTCATTAGGAAAAACAATAGCTATACAACATACAAAACGTGCCTTTCTTTTCTCTCCTTCAAAGGAACGCATTTCATAAAGCAATTTTTCTATATTCTTTCTATCATTCGCCTCTTCTCCTGCATAACGTGCAGACAGAACTCCTGGTGCTTTATTCAATGCATATACTTCAAGTCCAGAATCATCAGCAAGTGCAGGCTTCTGAACATATTGAGCTATAGCTACAGCTTTATTAACCGCATTTTCTTCAAATGTGACACCGTTTTCGTGGATTTCTGGGCAACCCTGAAAATCCTCAAGGCTAAGGATTGTAACTGGAAGATCGTATAATATCCTTTTTATCTCCTCGATTTTCTTCTTATTTCTTGTTGCTAATACTATTTCCATAAATTTTAATTAACCCAAAGCCTGCGGTAACTGCGCTGATTCCCTCTTTAGCCTGTTCCCGAAAGCATTCGGGACGTGGCAATCTCATGCAAAAAGGCAAGATGGTTTTTTTATATCATACAAAAGCTTAATAACTCAATAATAGTCTCTCTCCAGAGGACATTGCTTGCAAAAAAGATATATTTATGTTAACCTTTTTTTCCTGAAAGATTACATTTCTTTCAGAAATTTATATTGTGCCTCTGTGCGCTTATAGAGCGTAATTGCGAGTTAACAGAGGCAAAGATAGGAGGAAAAACAAAAAATGGTAGCAGCAATGAAAGAATTGCTTGAAGCTGGAGTGCATTTTGGACATCAGGTAAAGAGATGGCATCCCAAGATGAAAAAATATATCTTTGGAGAGAGAAATGGTATTTACATTATTGATCTCCAGAAGACAGTAAAAGGGCTTGAAGATGCTTACAATTTCATAAAAAATGTTGCGATGACAGGTGCACCAATTCTTTTTGTAGGAACAAAGAAACAATCACAGGACGCCATTCAGGAGGAAGCTAAAAGATGCGGAACATTTTATATTAATCAAAGATGGCTTGGAGGAATGCTAACGAATTTTTCCACGATTAAGAAGAGTATTGAGAAGCTGAAAAAACTCGAAACCATGAAAGAAGATGGGACACTGAATCGTCATACTAAAAAAGAGGCGACTGCATTCGAAAAAGAAAGGGAACGACTCGATAAAAACCTTTCAGGGATAAAAGATATGCCGAGCCTTCCTGGAGCTTTGTTTATTGTAGACCCCAAAAAGGAAAGAATTGCTGTTCATGAAGCAAAAAAACTTTCTATACCAATAGTCGCCATAGTCGATACAAACTGTGACCCTGACGAAATCGATTATGTAATACCCGGAAATGATGATGCCATAAGAGCTATAAAACTTATAACTTCAAAAATAGCAGATGCTGTTATTGAGGGTAAAGAGGCTCTATCAAAAATGCAGGCTGAACATGCAGAAAAACTTGAAGCTGAACAAAAAATTCAACAGGAGGAAGCAGAAAAATTAGCATGACAAATATAACACCTAATATGATAAAGGAATTGAGGGAAAAAACTGGTGCCGGGATGATGGATTGCAAAAAAGCTCTCACAGAAAGCCAGGGTGATTTTGAAAAAGCAGTAGACTTATTGAGACAGAAAGGTCTCGCAACCGCACTTAAAAAAGCGGGAAGAACGGCTTCAGAAGGTCTTATTGAATCATATATCCATATGGGGAAAATTGGAACAATTGTAGAAGTCAATTGTGAAACAGACTTTGTTGCGCGTACTGATGATTTTAAGGAACTGGTAAAAGACATTGCGATGCATATTACCGCTGCAAACCCGTTATATCTTACGAGACAAGATGTTCCACAAAATGTTTTAGAACGTGAAAAAGATATTTACAGATCTCAGATTACTGACAAGCCCTCGCATATTGTTGAAAAGATTGTGGAAGGCAAGCTCGAGAAATTTTACAGAGATAACTGTCTTCTGGATCAGATTTTTATTAAAGATCCCGAGCAAAGAAAAAATATTAAAGATATTATCACCGAAAAAATTGCAAAATTAGGTGAAAATATCATTATAAGGAGATTTACCAGATTCCAACTCGGAGAAAAAATAACATAAAAGGCATCCTGAAATATAACCTGAAATATAAAAGGATTCTCCTGAAAATAAGCGGCGAAGCAATGATGGGAGATCTGAGTTATGGAATAGACCCTGTTACCGTCGACTTTATAGCAAAGGAAATTAAGGCAGCAGTTTCTAAAGGAGTTGAAATCGCAATAGTTATTGGTGGAGGCAATATTTTCAGAGGGGTAGAGGCCAGTGTTAAGGGTATTGAGAGGTCATCCGCAGATTATATGGGGATGCTTGCAACAGTTATAAATGCTCTTGCTCTCCAGAACTATCTTGAACAACATGGGATTCCTACAAGGGTGCAATCAGCTATTGAGATGAAAGAGCTTGCTGAGCCATATATAAGGCGTAAGGCTATCAGACATCTGGAAAAAGGAAGAACTGTAATTTTTGCTGCCGGGACAGGTAATCCATATTTTACAACAGATACTGCTGCTTCTCTAAGAGCAATGGAGATTGGTGCAGAGGTTATTCTCAAAGCAACAAAAGTTGACGGTGTTTACTCTGCTGACCCATTAAAAGATTCTTCAGCAAAAAAATATAACACTGTCACTTATATTGAAGTATTGAAAAAAGGTCTTAGTATAATGGACTCGACCGCTATCTCCTTATGTATGGACAATAATCTTCCTATCATTGTTTTTAACCTGAGAGGCAAGGGCAATATCAGGAAAATCATAGAGGGGAAAAAGATTGGGACTTTGGTAAGGAGAAACAATGGAACAGGAATTAAAAAGAAAAACCACTGACAGAATGTCTCGGACTATCGAGGCTTTTAAAAAGGAGTTAGCATCTATAAGGACAGGTCGAGCATCACTTGCACTCCTTGACGGAATTGTAGTGAATTATTATGATACCCCAACTCCTCTCCAGCAATTGGCTAGTTTAAGTATTCCTGAAAGCCGACAGATTGCAATACAACCGTGGGATCCAAAGATTATTTCTGATATCGAAAAAGCGATCCTTAAATCTGATCTTGGGCTGACCCCGATGAATGATGGTAAAATTATCAGAATGACTATTCCACCACTCACTGAGGAGAGAAGAAAACAACTTGTTAAAACCGTAAGGAAAAAAACTGAAGAGGCAAAGGTTGCGTTGAGGAATATAAGAAGAGATGCAAATGAAGAATTGAAGAAACTCGAAAAAGAAAAACATATCAGTGAAGATATTGTTAAAAAAATGCACGAAGAGATTCAGAAAATTACTGATTCTTTTATTTCAAAAGCAGATGAAGTTTTAGAAAATAAAGAAAAAGAGATTATGGAGGTCTAAAAATTACTAATAGTAATTTCATTGTAAAGGTAACGGATGCAAAGCTGACTGATATCCAGAAAGCTTTACAGGATGCTGGTATCAAAGTCCGTAGCATTATTGAGATATTCAAAGAAGAGTTGGAGATTAAGGAAATCAAAAAGGAACAAACAATTAATGGCTAATAAAAAGACTTCAAAAATAAAGAAAACACCTATGAAGAAAAATGTTCAGTCAAAAAAAACTTCTTTAAAAAAACAGTTAAAAACAAAACCAAAAATTACAAAAAAGCGCAAACCTGTTCCAAAAAAGCCTGTTGAAAAGACAAAAAAAACAAAACAGAAAATACTTAAGAAACCTAAGAAATACTCTATCATAGAACAAAAAACACACTTAAAGTCTGACGAGGATAGAAACGCTGAACTCAGAAAATTCCTTATAAAAAAACGAGAAGAAATAATCAAAGAAGCAAAGTCTGAAATATCAAAATACATCAAAGGGGAAACAAAACAATTAATTGATACAGCACTTGATGATGGTGATTGGTCAGTTGTTGATCTCTCTGAGGACATTAGCTTGAGACAATTGAGTGTTCATAGAGAAAACCTCCAACGGATAGATGAAGCTCTAAGGAAACTCAAGGAAGGTACCTATGGGATCTGTGAGGATTGTGGTGAGGAAATTACTGAAGAAAGACTAAAAATTCTCCCTTTATCAATATATTGTATAGAATGTCAGGAAAAAAGAGAACTACTTGAAGAATTAATGAAAAAAGAAGGGCTATAGTTATCAGTATTCACCAGAGATTCTTTATCTACCGTAAATTTCATCCAAGATTTTTTTTGCACCATGCAAAATAATATTTTCTGCAAGTTGAATTCCTAATTTTTCAGCATTCTCCACTACACCATTTATACTTTCTCTGATAATTGTGTCACCTGTAATACTACCGACGAATCCATCCATAACAATTAGTCTTGACTCAACCCTTTCATTTTTTACCGCTGTATAATTATCATTAAGTGGTGTTATGATTCTTGCAAATGCTGCTATGGGCACTTGACATCCTCCCTCTAATTTTTTTAAAAAAGCCCTCTCCGCCATTATACAGGCGGAACTCTCTTGATGATTAAGAGGCAGAATAACATTATTAATAAATTCATCCTCAATTCTGCATTCTATCCCTATTGCTCCCTGACCAATAGCTGGAAGGCTTATCTCAAATGGGAGGACTTCAGAAATCCTTTGTTTGAGTCCAAGTCTGACAACACCTGCTGCTGCTAATATTATGGCATCATATTGACCTTCATCCAGTTTTCTAAGTCTTGTATCGAGATTTCCTCTCAAATGTTCTATCCTGAAATCAGGTCTGATATGGAGAAGTTGGCATGATCTCCTGAGACTACTTGTACCTATTCTTGCATTTTCGGGTAAGCTAAAAATTAGAGATGCGGGGAATTGTGGCTTTAATTCTATGCTCTTTATTTTTAATCTCTGACTTATTATTAAAGCATCCCTGGGGTCTTCTCTTTTACAAATAACTGGCAGATGAAGCCCATCAGGAAAATCTGTAGGCACATCTTTCATACTGTGCACAGCGATATCAACCCTGTTTCGCAGAAGTGATTCTTCAATCTCTTTGACAAATAATCCTTTTCCTCCGACTTTTGCAAGAGGAACGTCTAAAATCTTATCACCTGTTGTTTTAATTTTAATGAGCTCAATATCCAGATCTGGATAAAATCTTTTCAACTTTGTTTTAACCCATTCAGCTTGCCAGACAGCAAGTTTACTGCCTCGTGTGCCAATACGTATCTTATTCCTTTTCACTCATTTCACCATTAATGCCATAGAGTTTCTTTATTACTGCTGATAGGAGCTCCTTATCCTCCAAACTTTCTTTTAGAGCAGCAGTAGGTGGATGAATGAGCTTATTTACAATTGCATTCGCCATGTATTCAATAGCCTCTTTTTCTTTTTCCCCGATCCCAGGGAGTTTATTTAAAAGTTTGATTAACTCTTCTTTCTTTATTTCTTCTGCCTTTTCACGTAAAGCTTTGATAGTCGGAACAGAATCAAGTGACAACTGCCACTTCAAAAATGTCTCTACTTCTTCATCTACAATCCTCTCTGCTTTTTCTGCCTCTTTTTTTCTTTCAAAGAGATTTGTATCAACAACCTCTTGCAGGTCATCTATGTTATAAAGGTAAACATTATCAATCTTATTTATCTCAGGGTCTATATTTCTCGGGACTGAAATATCAATAATAAATACCTGCTTCTGCTTTCTTTCCTTCATCACTTTCTGCATCTGACTTTTGGTTAATATGTAATTTGGTGCACCAGTCGAACAGATTACAATATCTGTTCGTAGCATTTCATTAATAAATTCTTCAAATTTAACTGCTCTTCCTTTTAATTCATTTGCAAGATCACATGCACGCTCATAAGTCCTGTTTGAAACCAGAACTTCTTTAACACCAGTCGTAATCAGATGCTTTGCTGCAAGCTCAGCCATTTCACCTGCCCCTAAGAGCATGAAAATCTTCTTTGAGAGATCAGTAAAAATCTTCTTCGCAAGTTCTACGGCAGCAAAACTGATTGATACAGCATTTTCAGCAATTCTTGTTTCTGTCCGCACCCTCTTGGCAACTGAAATAGCCTTTTTCATTAGTTTATTGAGTAGTATGCCTGTGGTCTTTTTTTCAAGCGCAATTTCGAATGCATCCTTCAATTGACCGAGTATTTGTGGTTCGCCAATTACCATAGAATCAAGACTTGATGCAACCCTGAAAACATGTCTGGCGGCATTAATATCTTCATATATATACAAAGCATTCTCCAGCGCATTCCTCTCAATATTATGGAATCTTGAAAGAAATGTCTTTATAGATTCAGAAGCCTTCTGAGTATCTTTTACATTTGCATATAGTTCCACCCTGTTACATGTAGATAATATAATAGCCTCCTGCACCTCGGGCAATTCTTTTAGAGCTAACAATCCTTGTTCAAGTTTTGGCCCGCTAAAAGCAAACTTTTCTCTGACATTAACGTCAGCAGTCTTATGATTCAGTCCTATAACAAGCGCTTTCATAGGAAAACGTGGAGACCTCTCTTGAGCAATTTAATACCAAAGAAGGCTATCAGAATAGTTATAAATCCAATAATCGATAACACAGCAGCCCTTTTCCCTCTCCATCCAGCAACAAGCCTTGCATGAAGAACAATTGCATAAATAAACCAGGTGATTAATGACCAGACTTCTCGCGGATCCCAGTTCCAGTATCTTCCCCATGCAGTTTCAGCCCATAGAGCACCGGTAATAATTGCAAGTGAGAAGAGAGGAAATCCGAATGTTATCAAACGGTAATTCATTTCATCGAGTGTTTGAAGACTTGGGAGTCTCTCGAATAAACCCCCAAGTCTCTTTGATTTGACATAATGTTCCTGAACAAGATACATGAAACCAATTCCAAAAGACATAGCAAAAGCAGCATTCCCGAGAAAGGCTAAGAAAGTATGTATTCCGAGCCAATAACTCTGCAAAACAGGAGCTAATGGTTTTATTTCACGCGACATCATAGATGATGAAATCATCAGAAGAAATACAATAGGCATAATAAACGAAGACAAAAGAGCGACTTTATAACGGAATTCTAAAATAAAAAAAAGCACAACGATACACCAGGTAAAAAATGATGTCGCTTCATGAGGATTGGTAATAGGAATATAACCACTAATCCCATAACGATAAATAATATTTATCGTGTGAAGAATAAAACCGATTCCGGCTAATAAAATAATCAGCTTTGAGGTAATTTTGGAGCTTTTGAAAAGCTCGGTAATACTTATAATAGTTGCAGCAAAATAAAAGGTCAGTGCCAGCTCAAATAAAATTACCTCCATCAGAAGCAACCAAGATCACAACTCGTAATTTTTATCTTAAGCTCGTCTGCTACTCTTCCAACTTCTCTGTAAGAAACTGATAATTTCTCAGCAATCTTTCGTGCAACAGGGCAAGCGATTCTTCCATTTACAGCATAACTTTTTATTTCTTCTTCTATCTTTTTCCTGATTTCCATTTTATTATTAAATAAAATATTACACCATACTCGTTTGAAAACTCAATTAACCCTTCCTGCTGCAGACAGAGACCGCAGGGTATCCTTAAATCTCCCATCCCTTGAGGGGACGGGACTAATTTGATAACCCTGTAGCAAGGTTAAAAGATCGAACAGCAACACCTTTGTAAGTAGAAATATATTCACGAGACGAATTTTACGACAAGAACTACACATTTGAAGTAAAATAATAGTCATAATGAATCTTGAAATACTGAGGTCAATCGGGAAAAATCTTCTAAAAGAACTACCTTCAGTAAGGCAGAAAAACAAAAAACCTATCGGGATTGGGGCATCAGGTGACAAGACCTATGCCGTTGATAAGATTGCTGAGAACATCATCGTTTCATATCTTGAGGAGACAGGTGAGGCTCTTACTATTGTATCTGAAGAGATAGGTATAAGATATTTAAGAGGTGGAGGTAAGAAAGTTTTAATAGATCCAATTGATGGCAGTAAAAATGCAATCTCTGGTATCCCATTTTATTGCACTTCTATAGCTATAGCAGATGGCGATACGATAGGTAATACCATACTTGCATATGTGATAAATCTCGTAAATGGTGAGGAGTTCTGGGCAGAGAAGAATAAAGGAGCTTTTTTAAATGGGATGAGGATAGTATCTCAGCAAGATGATGAGTTTTATTTAATAGCATACGAAGCACAGAACCCTCAAAAGGACATTCCTCAGATAATGCCTTTACTTGGGAAATCAAGAAAAACAAGATGCCTTGGTGCAACAGCTCTCGACATATCATACCTTGCAAGCGGGGCAATCAGTGTTTTTTTAACTCCATCACCTTCAAGGAGTTTTGATTTTGCAGCAGGGCTGCTAATAGCAAAAGAGGCAGGTGGCATTTATTCTGATGTAAAAGGCAATCCCATCGACTCGATAGAAATAAGCCTAAAAAAATCTACATCCCTTCTTGTGTCTGGAAATAGTAATCTCCATAACAGGGCATTGAACATTTTAAAAGGCTGAAAAATCATTTACCCAATAATATAGAACTCTGTGTATAGAAAGTTCCTGCTACTGATGCTGTCATAAGTGAAGCAAGCGTTGCTGCTACAAGCGCTCTGAACCCAATACTGGAAATATCTTTTACCCTTGAAGGAGCTAATGCAGCAGTGCCTCCTATAAAAATAGCAAGCGAGGCGACATGAGCAAACCCATTCAGGGCATATGCTGCAAGGACTGATGAACGAGGATCTTTCAGTGTATCAGTTGAAAGCATCAATGCTAAGTCCTGATACGCCTTAACTTCTGTCAAGATAGCTCTTTCGCCTATCAATTTTGCTATCTCAAATGCATCTGCTACAGGAACACCTATTATCAGTACAAAAGGATAAAAAACATATCCGAGTAATCCTTTTAATGACCAGTCTATTGTTATTCCTAAAAAAGCATTTAATTTCATTCCTACCGCTGAAAGTATAAAATCAGCAAGTGCTACCAATCCGAGAAAAGAAAGAAGTAAAGCCATGATACCGATTACCATCTTAACTCCATCATTTGCCCCCTCTATCACAGCCTCTATCAGTGATGATTTTTTTTCAAAATGAGGCTCGACCTTTAAACCCAGAGTTTCAGGCTTTTCTGTCTCTGGCATAATAAGCTTAGACATAACGATTGCCCCGATAGCCGAAAGGAAAGAGGCAGAGACAAGATGCCCTGCTATAGTCGGAAACCGCTCATGAAGTAAGAAGACATAAAGTGCAAGGACATTCGATGCAGTCGTGGCCATTCCAGCAGCAAGGATAGTACAGAACTCTGATCGCGTCATAGTTGTTAAATAAGGAAGAATGGTCATATTCGCCTCTACCCCTACAAATATATTACTGGAAACACTAAGTGATTCTGCCCCGCTAATCCTTAAAAGTCTTGTGAATATTCTCGAAAAAAGCTTTATCAATCTTGGCATAATTCCAACATGATATAGAAGTGCCATAAAACTTGCGAAGAATACAATTGTAGGTAAAGCCTGAAACGCCAGGAAAAAACCTAATGATTCTTCTCCTGCTTCATTCTTTGTTCCCGGAGGAAGAGCAAGCCTCCCGAATAGAAATTTTGTCCCTGCAGTTGCGCTATCAAGGATTTTTACTACAACATCATTAACTAATAGAAATAATTTCGATCCTGTCGGAACAACAAAGATAAAAAGGGCTATTACGAGTTGTAGAATAATGCCCCATATTATAACCCGCCAATTGATTATCTTCTTATTCGCAGAAAAAAGCCATGCTACAAAAAGGAGAATAAATATTCCCCCGAAACTTATAAGGTTAGCCAACAAATACTCCTTTTAGAAAATTCGGTTGCCCATCTTCCTGTCTCTATAACAATGAATGCATTCCCCCGAATTTAAAAATTATGATATATTCTCCAGAAGGTATTATAAATGATAGCTATAGAAAATATTTACCTCATACTCATAATCTATATCTTGAAGGAAACTTTTGAATATACTCTGCAATTTTTAAATCTCGGGTATATGAAAAGATTTGGTTCAATCATTCCTGATGTATTCAAGGGGAAAATAAATGAATCTCATGTTCAGAAGATGCGTGCATATGAAATTGAAAAAACAAAATTCAGTTTTATTTCTTCAATCTTCGGCAATGCAGTTACAATTATCTTTATTTTCGGTGGTCTTTTAAATATATATGACGATTGGATTTCATCATTTAATTTCAGTTTTATTTTATCAGGTGTTTTTTTCTTTCTATTCTTGAGCTATGCTAATACTCTTCTCACTATACCTTTCAGTCTCTATAATATTTTCAGAATTGAGAATAAATACGGATTTAATACCATGACGATCAAGTTATGGTTTGCCGATTTTCTAAAATCCATATTACTTTCTACAGTTATTACTGGCATACTCCTTTTTATAGGATTTCTGCTGATACAATTAAGCCCGACTATCTGGTGGTTCTGGTTATGGATTTTTTTCCTCATTTACAGTCTATTCATTATGTATATATCCCCTTATGTCATAGAGCCACTTTTCAACAAATTTTCTCCTATAGAAGAGAAAGTGCTTGAAGACAGAATTAAAGATTTGATGAAAAAAATAAACATAAGGGTCAGCAGCGTATTTAAAATGGATGCTTCTAAAAGAAGCCGTCACACCAATGCATATTTTACAGGTATAGGGAAAGTTAAAAGAATAATACTTTACGATACACTTCTCGAAAAGATGAATCACGATGAAATTCTTGCTATCCTGGCACATGAAGCAGGTCACTGGAAGAAAAAACATGTTCTGAAAATGATCGTTGCATCAGAGACATTAGCATTTATAGCTATCTATCTATCATTCAGAATTCTCAGTGCTGACTTTCTCACAGATATTTTTCAGATTAAAAATGCGACCTTCTTTACAAAAGTCCTTCTTCTCGGTTTCATGGGTAACATTATATCGCTTCCTTTTCTTCCAATCAGCAATTACTTTTCAAGACGCTTTGAAAAAGAGGCAGACAGGTTTGCATGCAAGCTCACAGGTGACAAAGAGGCTTTTAAAAGCGCCCTTATAAAACTTTCAATAGATAACCTTTCAAACCTACATCCTCACCCTTTCTATGCAGCTTTTTACTATTCACATCCACCGGTAATTCAAAGAATAAAAGAAATCGAGAATTTCCCGAAATTAAGCAGTTAAATATTTGCAAAATTTCTCTTTTAAATTATAATCTATTTATAAGTTTTAAAAAGGCAGGAATATTGAATACATTGAATACAGGCCCGAATCTCGACAGACTTTACACAAAAGACTCTTCAGTTGTTTTCAGAAAGGTCGCTGAAGAGTTCATTTTAGTGCCAATAAAAAAGAGAGCTGATGAAGTAGATAGCATTTATACTATGAACGAAGTTGGTAGCCGTATATGGGAACTTGTTGATGGAGAAAAAAGCCTTTCAGAAATAATAGATATAATATTAAATGAATTTGAAGTAAGTCCTGAGGTAGCGGAAAAAGATATCATCGAGTTTATCAATCAATTAGAACATATAGGTGCTATTAGGGCATTATAAGTATGGAATGTCCTGTAATTCCCATAAGAAGTCTCTCTGAATTCAGTAATCGGCTTGTTGACAAAATAGCCAATCGACGAATCCCCGTTGATGGGAGCATAGAAATTACTGCTCGCTGTAATCTTAAATGCGTTCATTGTTATATTAATCTGCCCGCGAGTGATATTAAAGCAAAAAATAAAGAACTAAGTTATAAAGAGATTTGTAATATTTTAGACCAGATTGTGGATGAAGGTTGCTTATGGTTATTAATTACAGGTGGTGAACCCTTAATTCGTCATGATTTTCTCGATATTTATACATATGCAAAAAAGAAAGGGGTACTTATTACTTTATTTACTAATGGAACCCTCTTAACACCTTATATTGCAGACTATCTTTCAGACTGGCCACCTCATTCTATTGAAATTACATTATATGGTTTAACACAAGAGACCTATGAAAATGTTACGGGTATAAGCGGATCACATAAACGATGCATGGATGGGATAGATTTGCTTATAGAACGAAAATTACCTTTAAAACTTAAAACAATGGTGATGACGATTAATAAGCATGAGATATGGGATATTAAAAAATTTGCTGAGGATTTAGGAATCGATTTCAGGTTCGACCCTGTTTTAAATTTAAGGATAGATGGTGATAAAAAGCCTGCCAATTTCCGCATACCGCCTAATGAAATAGTTGCCCTTGACTTTGCAGACGAAAAGAGAATGGAGGAATGGCAAAAATTTTGCAGAAAGTTTTTGGGGATACCTTTTAATTCAGATTATCTTTATCAGTGTGGAGCGGGTCTTCAAACCTTTCATATCGATCCTTATGGCCAATTGAGTGTGTGTATGATGTCTCGTGTCCCAAGCTATGACCTGCAAAGAGGTTCTTTCAAAGAGGCATGGCATAGCTTTATTCCAGATGTTCTTTCAACAAAATTCTCTCAGGATACTCTGTGTAGGAATTGTAACTTGATTGCATTGTGCGGACAGTGTCCAGGGTTGGCACAAATTGAGAATAGTGACCCGGAAAGACCAGTTGACTATTTATGCCATATCGCCCATTTAAGAGCAGAAAAATTTAGATTGATAAATGTTTAAAAGGAGGTGAAAAAATTATGTCAGGAAAAACCGAATTTAATTTCGAACGAAAGAATTATGTAAAACCACAGATAGAACAGGTTAAATTAGTGTCAGATGAAGCAGTGTTACAAACTTGCAAGAGGGGTGGAGAAAATGGCCCGGGTGAAAAGAACTGTAAAAGAGGATTTCAGGCTTGCTATCAAAAAGGGCGCTCATAATTGGGGTAAATCTCCTGGTTCAGAAAATTTTGTAAGTTAATAAATTTATGTATAGATTAAAAGTTGCAGATTTTGTTTTTGGAGTTGTAACTTCAGATAGATTTAAAATTAAAGCATTTGATGAGCCATTTGTATCTGATGATAAACCAGACATAACAGTATATGGACACTATTCAAATAAATTTTTAAACCTTAAGCTTGAAAACAAAGTTTTTGATTCAGGTACATTTTGGGATGTTTATAAGAGCGATATAAAAAAAGTTTTTGTATTAAAAGAACCTTTTAATAATAATCGTCAATATTGTTTAGCTGTTTTTGAACCTAACTATCGAAATGGCGATGTCTATGTTCTGAGGGAATCTCCTGATATCTTACCACATCCACTTGCTTTCCCCATCTTTCATTTATTAATGATTTCTCTTTTGTCTCAGGGCTATGGAGTTCTTGTCCATGCCTGTGGTATTGATGATAATGGGAATGGATATCTTTTTCCTGGAAGTTCAACAAATGGAAAGACTACAATGGCACGTTTGTGGGAAGATAAAGCGGTTGTTTTGAATGACGAACGCATTGTTTTACGGCAAAATGAAGGCCGTATATGGGTATATGGGACACCCTGGCATGGAGAATATGAAGGAATTTCGCCTCATGGTGTGCCACTAAATAAAATCTTTTTTTTACATCACGCAGAGATAAATAATATTTCACCGATGGAAGGTTCTTCAGCTACATTGAGGCTTTTAACCCACTGTTTTCTTCCATATTGGGAATCTGATGGAATGCAATTTACACTTGATTTCTGTGCTAAACTTGTTGAAACTATACGATGCTATGAATTAGGTTTTATACCAGACAAAAGCATTATTGATTTCATAAGATGCGTGAAATAGGGCTTGACAGAGATGAGCTGGGAGTATTAACTGAGGAAATTATAGGACGGGGTGGCTCTTTCAGTTTTAAAGCCCATGGCTGGAGCATGTATCCATTCATTCATGATGGAGATATTCTTACCGTTGGTCCTGTCAGTACTAATGAACTCAAATCAGGAGACATTATCCTCTACAAATCTCTCGATGATGGGGTTGTTGTTCATCGTGTTATCGGGAAAACCAAAGTCGGTAATACAGAAATCTTAAAAGTACGGGGAGATGCTCTAATTGGATCACCAGAATATATCGCAACCACTCAGGTCATAGGAAAAGCTATCAAACAACGGCGGACTTCGAATGTTGTAGACTTACAAAAAGGGGGTTCCAAATTTTTAGCCCACATATGGCTTATTACATATCCAATAGGTTCTTCCTGCCTTTATTTTGTATTTACTTTCAAAAAATTTTTATCTCTTATTTTTCGTTTCTTTCAGAGTTTTAGTTTATACCGTAAACTTGCACAAATATTGATAGGTAAAAAAGTTAATTATCTTGTTATCGTGGATGACCTGGCTTTGTTAGATAATAAGCTAAAAGAATCTTTCAGCTTATCTGAAATGGCATCTAAAAGTAGTATGATTTACAACTACGAGATTTGTGCATATATTGGACAGAAAAAAGTAGGTTCTGTAGCTCTTTTAAAGTTTGATGAAGGTAACCTGCTTTATCCTGATTGGTGGCTTTTTGGAATGGAGGTAAGAATACCCTATCGAGGTGCAGGGATCGGAAAGAATCTTCTCCATATGGCTATCAATAAAGCGTTTGAAGTAAATGCAAATAAAGTAAATCTTCTTGTTTTTAAAACAAATCATATTGCGATAAACCTATATAAAAAAATGGGATTCAAAAAGATTTCGATTCCTGCATTAGATGAACAATTAGAAAAAGAAGCTCATCATGGACATAGCCACCGAATTATAATGTCAAGAAGTTTTATAGAAGATTAGAGATGTATTTTATTAAGTTAATATTGTTTGATATAAAAGAGAAATAGAATTGTCTGTAAATATTCATAAAGGAATAATTAGTAGATATCTTAAAAAAAATATTACAATATTTTTCATCCTGCTTTTTTTCTCAACAGCGGTCATTATTAAAGAATCCTTTGCAGATAATCAGAAAACCTTTTTATGGAAAGTTCAATCAAAAACAAATACTGTCTACATACTCGGTTCCATTCACTTTATGAAAAAAGAGGCATACCCTCTAAACAAAAAAATTGAACGTGCCTTTGAATCATCTGATGTATTAGCTGTAGAGGCAAATATTAATGATTTAACTAAGATTGACTTTCAAAAGGTCATTGAAACTGCTATCTATCCTGGGAATGAAACACTTGAAAATCATGTATCAAAAGAGACTTATGAGCTCATCAGAAAGGAGTTAGAACTCTCGGGTATTCCTCTCTTATTGGTTAATAAACAGAAACCATGGTTTCTGGCATTGACATTAACTTCCCTGAAACTTATACAACTGGGTTTCGACCCAACTTTAGGTATCGACATCCATTTTCTCTCAAAAGCTAAAGGCAATAAAAAGATAAAAGAACTGGAAAGTATAGAATATCAAATAAATCTTCTGTCTAACTTTACTGATCAGGAACAGGAAACATTCTTGTTGTATACATTAAAAGATATAGATTTCCTTGAAAGGGATGCTGATAGGCTGTTAAGTGCATGGACAAATGGTGATATAAAAACAACAGAGACTATTATTACAAAAGCCCTGTGGCAAGACAGAAAAATGTCTTCTATATATGAAAAACTAATCTATGAAAGAAACCGCAACATCACATCTAAAATAGAAGAATTTTTAAGAACCAATGAAATTCATTTTGTTGTAGTTGGTGCCGGGCATCTCATAGGTAAAAAAGGAATTATCGAGATGCTCAGAGAAAAAGGATACCCTTTACTGCAGTTATAAATCGTGGAGGTTATACCATTTCGCATATAATCATAGATGGTTACAATGTAATTGGAATTTTCCATAAAGACCTAAAAAAACAGCGGGAAATATTCATAGATTCCCTCATAGAATACAAGAAGAGAAAAGGGCATGATATTACAATTGTTTTTGATGGATGGAAGACAGGACAAGGACAGGAAATGAAATCCATTATTGGTGGTATAAAGGTTATCTATTCAAGGATTGGAGACACTGCTGATTCTGTTATAAAAAGAATTATTTCTTCAGAAAGACGGCAGTGGATCGTCATAACATCAGACAGGGATATCGCGCATCATGCATGGTCATCAGGTTCTATTCCTCTGCGTGCAGAAGATTTTCTGAATATTCTTCAAAGAAAATCTTTTTCTAATCCCGAAGAAGATGAAGATAAAGAAGATTGGCCTGAAATTTCAAGGAAGGGTAATCCAAAAAGACTTTCGAAAAAAGATAGGGCTATCAGCAAGGCACTAAGCAAGCTTTAATGAGGAGACTAACGGATATATTTATAAAAAATCGTCCTGCAGATGTTCTAACAATCATATTCCTGTTATTCCTTATCATCCTGTGTCTAATTTACTATAAAAATTTACCAAGAGCACCATTTCTGATCAGCCTCTATTCATCTCTTATCTTTGCCCAGATTTTTCTCATTAAGATAAAAGACAAATGGAAATTTCCGCAACTCTTTTATAACATAATTTTTCCTGTCGTCTGTGTCCTTTCAATCTTTGACAGTCTTGAATGGGTCGTACATTATGTAAATCCTGATGATATTGATCCATTTCTGATTTATCTTGATTATCTTATATTCAATGCACACCCAACTGTTATACTCGAAAATATTATGCATCCTGTTCTGACAGACATTCTCCAGATAGCATATTCAACTTATTATTTTATGCCGATAAGCCTGGGGATAGTTCTCCTGAAGAATAAACAAAAAGAAGCATTTGAAAAATCGTTGTTTTTGATTCTCTTATGTTTTTATCTCTCATATCTTGGTTACATTCTTTTCCCTGCACTCGGCCCTAGATTCACGATAGACCATCTTCAGAACTATGAACTTGAGGGGTTCATTGTTGCAGAACCAATCCAGAATCTATTAAACCGTCTCGAGGGAATAAAAAGAGATGCTTTTCCAAGTGGGCATACAGGTATAGCCCTCTTAGTTGCATACCTCGCCTTTAAGTTTTCAAGAAGATTATTCTGGTTGTTAATCCCTTTTGTCTCTTTACTTATATTTTCTACCGTATATTGTAGGTATCATTATGTAGTGGATATATTTGCTGGCATTGGCCTGACTGTAATTACTATAATGCCAGGTGAGTTTCTTTATGACCTATGGACAAAATCAGAACGACTGGCAAAGTTATCAGCACCTTCTTGAGTTTCAGTTATCCCACGAGATGACTTTATCTGAATCCTGGTTTCATAGTAATAAATCAAAATTGTTGCAATTATTGTAAGCCCCAGATATGTTTCGAAAGCATAAGATATAAGTTGATACGGAAAGGAAAGGATGGCCCCGATGACCGGTAGAATTGTAAAAGGGTAACTGAGAAGTATAAGTAAAAAGCTGGCAATAAAATATCCTATAAAAAGTATTGTATAGAGCCAGAATGCACTCGGATTTTCGATTAAATAGTGAAAAGCCTCTTTGACAGAAGCAAATGGACCGGTCTCATTAAAACCAAGTGAAGCAATTCCATAAAGTGTTATTGAGAGAATTCCAAGAATAATAATGATCACTATAACTATTAAAATCAGAGAAAAAAATGTACCAAGAAAAAGTGCAAGAGTTGAATCCTGACTCTGGGCAAAAGATACAAGTGATGCTATCCCACCACCTAAGATACCGAGTGAAAAAGCTGTAATTATAAATATTATGCCGATCAAAGTTGTAAATCCGAGTAATCTTAAAAAAATGCCTTTTGCCTTTTCAAAAAACAATTTCATACTGAACTTCATGGTAGGATCTGTTAGAGAGAGGCAGATTATCCCAATTGATCCAGCAAAGATAAAGATTCCAAGTATTGCGACAGTAAGCAGATATAAAAAGAAACTTATTACAACTATGAGGAATAAACTGAAGTATTTTGAAATAATTTCAGAAGGATATTTCAATGCCCTGAGAATATCTTCAAGGGAAGCAAATTCCGTAAAATCTATACCGAATACAATAAAAGCAATAGCGAGAGGTATCCCCACAATTATAATGAAACCGATGCTACTCAGGATAACCATAACAACATGCATCAGTACAAGTTGCCAGTTCCTGTTTATTATTCCGAAACCACCCTTAATAGCATCAATATATCTCATTTGTGTCTTCAACAATCAGTTCTTCATAGACATCCACGGGCAATTCTTTAATAAATCGTGAAGGTCTCAAAAATCCAAGCCCATGACATTCTTCAGAAGATAATGGATAACAAAGATATAGAGCCTTTTTTGCCCTGGTAACCGCAACATAAAAAAGTCTTCTTTCTTCTTCAAATTCTGTTTTCAGAGATTTTACTGACGGGAACTTTCCATCGTTCAGTCCAATCAAAAAAACAGTATCCCATTCAAGACCCTTTGCCTGGTGCACAGTAGAGAGTATAACACACTCCTTGTCTTCATCCCCTTCCTCTACTTCTCCTCCAGATACACTCTGGAGACTCATTTCACTTATAAAAGTCTCAAGAGAGGGGTATTTTACTGCAAATCTTGTCATTTGCTCAATATCTTCAATTCGTTCCTCTGCATTAGGATAATGACTGTACAAATAGTCTTCATATCCGTTTGTGAGTATATAATCGATTGCCTCAGATGGCTTGAGGGGCATATGTGTATTATTATCACCCTTTAATTTTTTCAACATCTCTATAAAGAGATAAAATCCGTTCAGGGATTTTTTTGGAATAAGTTCTCTCATATCACAGAGTTTATCAAGAGGGACTTCAGATTGAAATATTGAATTCCATAGTTTTGTTGCAGTTATCTTTCCTATCCCGGGGATTAACTTCAGTATCCTTTTCCAGCTCAGTTCATCATATGGATTAACTACCACCCTGAGAAATGAAAGGATATCCTTTATATGTGCCTGCTCGAAAAATTTCAGTCCTGATCTCACCTCAAAAGGTATACCCCTTCTTTGAAGCTCCATCTGGAGTTCCATAGACTGATAATGTGAACGATAGAGAACTGCAATCTCATTCAGAGGCATTCCTTCAACGTTCATGTCAATTATCTTCTGCGCTACAAAATCTGCCTGCTGAAAAACATCCCTCAGAGGAACAAGATTTGGCAGATTACCTTCTTTTTTTACTGAATAGAGTTCCTTACTGAATTGTCTTACATTATGCTTGATACTCTTATTAGCGAGATCGAGAATTTCCGGTGTTGATCTATAGTTAATTGTTAGATTGAAGATAGTGACATCAGGGTATCGTTCTGAAAACTTGAGGATATTTTCGAAGTCTGCTCCTCTGAATGAATATATTGACTGTGCATCATCTCCCACTGCCATAATATTCCTGTTTGTAATAGACAGTAAATCAACAATCTCTGCCTGAAGTTTATTTGTATCCTGGTATTCATCAACAAGTATATGTACAAATTTTGATGAATAATATTCTTTTATATTCTCGTATTCAAGCAATAATCTCTTCCAATTTGTTAGAAGGTCATCAAAGTCCATCAGATTGAGAGAATGCTTCTTTTTTTCATAAAGATCGATTAATTCATGTATTTCATCAATAACATTCGCAAAATGCGGGAATCTGAAAAGAATGATCTCTTCAAGATTTTTTTCTTTGTTTCTCATAAGACTTGATATTTCACAAAGAACAGAGCCTTTTGGAATCATAGTCTTTATCTTGCCAATTTCTGAAAGGCATATATCAAAAAGGTCTTTAGCATCCTCTCTATCAAGGATTGAAAAACCTTGTTTATATCCTATTAAACTGCAATGCCGTCTTAAAATCATATTGCCTATATGATGAAATGTGCCTCCCCAGAGTCCATGGATATTCCTTCCTAAATTTTCAACTCTACGCATCATCTCCTTCGCTGCCTTATTGGTAAATGTAAGAAGTAAAATATGTTCAGGCTTGAGGCCTGTTTCAATAAGACGTGCAACTCGATAGGTAACTGTTCTTGTTTTTCCTGTCCCTGCACCTGCAAGTACAAGCATGGGATTATTAGGGTGCATTACAACAGAAAACTGCTCCTGATTAAGCTCTTTTTCGTAATTTATCTTGAAATTTGAGACTTCTCTGTGCAGATAATATTTTTTCATTTCAACCTCATCGCAATTTCCCTCGCAAAATCAGCAAGTGTTTCATCACGCGCTCCGAAGACTACATAATTATTCCATTCACTTAATCTCCTGAATATTGAATCTCTTTCATTTATAACCTCTACTAATTTTCCTGCTTTCTTTATTTCTATGCATAAGTCTTCACTCGATATATCTTTTATTGATGTGCCTCCTGCATAGTAAATAGGAAGGAGTATTAGTTTGTCTCTGTCGCGAAGGTTTTCTTTGAACACTTTAATGTATTCCTCTTTCATCAATCGTGTAGGTCCATATCCATGAGGCTGAAAGATATAACAAATATCTTTATTTATCCTTTTCAGAGACTCCATGAGGCAAGCAATCTTATGGGGATTATGTGCATAATCATCTATTACCATATGTCTTTCGTCATTCAAACAAATATCAAAACGGCGGTCGATGCCTGAAAAATCAGAAAGTATTTCTGATATTTGTCTTAGTGAAACTCCCATCTCTGAAAGTAATGATATACAAGCCAAAGCATTATACAGGTTGTATCTGCCTGGCAGGGAAACTTTAAAAGGAACACCGTGTAAGTTAAAGTTCGTGCTAAATGGATAGTATTCTATCCCCTTTGCTTGATATTCTGAGTCAGTTTCAATCGAAAACCTTACAGGTTTATCGAATCGGCATCTGCACAAATTTTCGTCATCACCACCAATAACTAAAATCTCCTCTGTTTGACTTCCAAGTGTCTCGAACATCACCGCAGTCTTTTCGACAAAATTATGGTCAAGACTCAGGTTGGAGATAATTGAATGCAAGGGGTGATAATAAACAATTGATCCATCTGATTCACAAGCTTCTATTACTAAAGTATCTGAATTCCCGGATAGATAATTTCCTAAGCTAACGGATGTCTTGAATTGTTTTACTCTACCTCCTCCGATGAAATTCGGATTCATTCCGAGACGATTCATCAAAAATGCGAGTAATCCTGCTGTTGTTGACTTGCCGCTAGTGCCTGCAACTGCAATCGTCTTGTACTCCAACGTAATTTCATTAAGATACTGCGGCCGGGTTTTTATTTTAATATTCAGTTGTTTTGCTTTGACCGCCTCTGGTTGATTATCTTCCACTGCAGTACTGAAAACAGCAAAATCAAAAGACCTATCGATTCCAGAGCCATCCTGCGGAACAATAGTTATTCCCTTTTCTCTTAGAATTTTGTAGATACGATTATCAGGATTAAGGTCAAATGAACGGTCAGAACCAACGATAATATTATCTTTATCTGCCATAAAACTGGCTATTGCAGACATACCGCTACCACCGATACCTGAAAAGAATATTTTAGCCATAATTAATCTTTATTCTAACTTAAATTGGACTGTTCTTTGGGATCAATTTTACTAAGACATAATGAGTCAGGCCAAAAACTTTATCCTTACTCAGGTAGGATTTATTTTTATTAAATTCTGCTGGCATATTTAGGGCTATGAGTTCATATTGATAAAAAAAGCATAAAGAAGGTATATTATCAGTTAAAATTTTTTGGAGGTGAGGAAATGTCATTCAACTTCATTGATATAGCATATGCAATGGGACCAACTCCCCAAGGAGGTGGACAGGGGGGTACCGGAGGACTTTTTGCAAGCCTTATCCCGCTTATTCTCATATTTGTCATTTTCTATTTTCTTCTTATAAGACCCCAGCAGAAAAGGGCAAAGGAACATAAGAGTATGATAGATAATCTCAAAAAGGGAGATAAAATTATCACATCTGGTGGCATTTATGGTGTTATTGAGTCAGTTGGAACAAACACCATTACAATCAAAATTGCTGAAAACACCAGGATCAAAATTGGCAAACCATATGTTGCATCCTTAAGGGCAGCTTCAGATGAAGATTGAAGTGGAGGATGAATGAAAAAAAAGATTCTGTGGCGATTGATACTCATAATCATAACTATTATCCTTGCTTTCATCTTTTTCCTTCCTAATACACCTTTGTTTAAATACATGCCAGAATGGTGGAAGAATAATATGCCACATAAAGGTATTATCCTCGGGCTTGACCTTCAGGGTGGGCTTCATCTTGTATTTGAAGTTGAGGGCGATAAGGCTGTTGAGATAACTACTGAAAGATATGCTTCAGGACTTAAAGACCTTTTTACAAAGAAAAAACTTTCTGCGGATGTAACTGTAAGCGGATTAACAATCAAAATAAATCCGTCAACCCCTGAGATAAGGAAAACGATTGAAGAGAACTATCCTGCTCTAACATTTATCGGGGAAGGGGGAACCCTTGTTTACAAAATATCAGATAAAGAGGTAAAAAGGATAAAGGATAATGCTGCTGATCAGGCTCTTGAGACAATCCGCAATAGGATTGATCAATTCGGAGTAGCAGAACCAACTATCATGAGACAGAGCGAAAACGAAATTGTCATTCAACTACCTGGCATCAAAGATCCAAAACGTGCCATTGATCTAATTGGTAAAACTGCCCAACTCGAATTCAAGATTGTTGACGACGAATCTCCTATAGCAGCCGAACTTCCTCAATCAATCATACCTGGCGAAGAGGAATTATTTTTACAGCAATTTGCCGGAAAAATTCCTGAAGGTGATGAGATACTTTTTGAGAAAAGGATAAATAGAGAAACAGGGGAAATAAGGAAGATACCAATCCTCCTTAAAAAGCAAGCTGTCCTAACAGGGGATTTACTCAGTGATGCTAAAGTTAATATTGACTCGCGGTTCAATGAACCATATGTTTCAATTTCATTCAATAATGCAGGTGCAAAACTTTTCGAAGAGATAACGGCTGCGAATGTGAAAAAAAGGCTTGCAATTATTCTTGATAATACTGTTTACTCTGCTCCAGTTATCCAGGAAAGAATTCCTGGAGGTAATGCACAGATAACAGGTAGCTTTACAATAGATGAAGCTAAAGACCTCAGTATAGTCTTGAGGGCTGGAGCTCTTCCTGCTCCTCTGAATATGCTTCAAAATGTTACTGTCGGTCCTTCACTCGGAAGAGATTCGATAAATGCAGGCAAAATAGCAGGAATTATTGGCACAATAGCAGTTGTAGTCTTCATGATCTTTTATTACAGATTGTCCGGTCTCATTGCTGACTTTGCATTAGTTCTCAATATAATTCTTCTTCTCGGAGCTATGGCTTCACTTAATGCCACCCTTACTCTTCCAGGTATTGCAGGTATAATTCTGGCTATTGGTATGGCAGTTGACTCAAATGTATTGATGTTCGAAAGGATGAGAGAGGAACTACGTGCAGGTAAAACTCCTGCATCTGCAGTTGATTCCGGCTACCATAAGGCATTCTGGACTATATTCGATTCTCATGTAACTACATTAATAACAGCAGCAGTATTGTTCCAGTTTGGCACAGGCCCTATAAAGGGTTTTGCTGTTACTTTAAGTCTCGGCGTTGCCATAAATCTTTTTACAGCACTCGTGGGAACAAAAACTATTTTTGATATTATAATCAGCAAGGTAAAGTTTAGGACTCTGAGCATATGATAGAACTTATAAAGAAAACAAATATTGATTTCATGGGCAAAAAATACTATGCCTTTATACTTTCTGGAATAATTTTTCTAATAGGAATTGTTGCAATTGTTCAGATTGCAAGAGGCAGGGCTAATCTGGGAATAGATTTTACAGGTGGCACTGCTGTACAGATAAAGTTTGAAAAACCCTTTCTTTTAAACGATGTGAGGAAATCACTTGAAGAAGGTGGACTTAAGGACTTTGACCTTCAGGATATGCCAGTTGAAAAGAAAATTCTTATAAGAGTCAAGAAGGAAGAGAAAACCCTCGGCAGTTCTTCTGAAAAAATAGTCTCAATACTTTCTCAGCGTTATTCAGATCAAAAAATTTTTGTTGAATCCACAACAGAGATAGGGCCTAAAGTTGGGAAAAGGCTCAGGAAAGATGCCCTCTGGGCTATCTTGGCTGCAGCCATCGGTCTTTTAATTTATATTGCTTGGAGGTTTCAGTTCAGATTCGGGATTGGAGCTACGATTGCCACACTTCACGATGTATTTGCAGTACTTGCTTTCTTCTTCATCCTAAATCGTGAAATAAATCTTGTTATTGTTTCAGCACTTCTTGCTATTGCAGGTTATTCTCTTACTGATACAGTTGTTGTATTTGATAGGATCAGGGAGAATTTAAAAATCAGGTATCGGGACCCTGTAAACGTTGTTATAAACCAGAGTATTAATGAAGTACTTTCAAGAACTATTATTACGAGCCTGACAACCTTATTCACTGCATTTGCCCTTTTCATCTTTGGAGGAGAAGTTATACATGATTTTGCCCTCGCTATTATTATTGGTATTATGGTAGGGACATATTCTTCAATTTTCATTTCTAGTCCGATTGTCCTGCTATGGGGAGGAAAAAGGCCTTTTGCTAAAAAATAGCTTAAAGCGTAAAACCACGTTTTACGATTAAGGATTAAATGCACAGGCAATGGTTTGTAAATAGAACAAACCCAGAATATATAAAGTATCTCTCGAGGTCATCTTCTGTATCTCCTGTCCTTGCACAAATCTTAATAAACAGATCAATAAAAACTCCGGAGCAGATAATCTCTTTTCTAAATCCCAATCTTGCACAACTTTCTGATCCCTTTACTATCAATGGCATGGAAACAGCAGTTACCAGGATTTTAAAAGCTGCTGACCAGAATGAGACAGTCCTTGTTCATGGTGATTATGATGCTGATGGAATAACCGCAACAGCGATTGTTCTTAAATTACTCAAAGCTCTTGGTATAAATACTCATTACATAATTCCTCATAGGATGATTAATGGCTACGGCTTTAAACCATATTCAATACAATATGCCAATCAAGTAGGGGCATCTTTGATAATCACTGTTGATTGCGGAATCACTTCAGTGGAAACAGTATCCTTATGCAGGGAAGAAGGCATCGATGTAATTATAACAGACCATCATGAACCATTCAGAAGCCAGAATAAAGATGATAAGATAACGAATGATGACTTTTTACTTCCAGATGCGTTAACTATTATCAATCCCAAAATCTCAAATTCTCAATCTCCCGTCTTCAATCTCTCAGGTGCAGGCATCGCATTTAAGCTCGCCCAGGCTTTTGCAAATATTAAAAATTCATCTTTCAGTATTTATGATTTTTTAGCTCTTGCAGCACTCGGCACAATTGCTGATGTCGTCCCACTTACCGGGGAAAACAGAGTCATTGTAAAAGAAGGATTAAAGCTTATAGAAAATGGCACCCCGGGATTACATGCACTGAAACAGGTCTCAGGGATTGATAAGAGAGATTTAAAAGCTAGCCTTCTTTTGTTCACCTTGATTCCAAGAATTAACGCATGCGGAAGAATATCTGATGCGAATGATGCAATAAAGCTTTTTCTGACTGATTCTGATGAAGAGGCAATGAATATAGCTCTATGGCTCGAAAAGCTTAATAAAGAAAGGCAGCAGATTGAAGAAGCCATTTATACAGAAGCAATGCACTTACTAAACAAAAAAGGGATAAATCCAGTTATCGTTCTGTCTTCAGAAGGATGGCATAGAGGGGTTATAGGAATCGTTGCGTCAAAAATTACAGAGGCTTTTTTTCGGCCTGCTATTCTTTTTTCTATTGAAGGTTCTTATGCCAGAGGTTCAGCAAGGAGCATACCCTCTTTTGATATTCACAAAGCTCTCACCAGATGCAATGATTATCTTACAGCATTTGGTGGACACAAACAAGCTGCTGGTCTTGAAATAAAGGCTGAAAAAATTCCAGATTTTGAAGAACATATTAATAAAATTGCAAAAGAAATCCTTACAGAAAAAGACCTTATCCCGCTTCTCGAAATAGACGCGGATGTAAATCTTTCTGATATCAGTTCGCAATTAATGAAAGAATTAACAATGCTCGAGCCATTCGGTACTGGAAATTCTGAGCCATTACTCGGCTCGAAAAGACTCGAGATAATATACCCCAGAATAGTCGGGAATAATCACCTAAAAATGAAACTTAAACAGAAAAATCAGTCTCTTGATGCAATAGGTTTCGATATGGGTTCATACTGTGAGCAGTTGACAGGTTCCAATATTGTTGATGCTGTATTCACACCTCATATTAACGAGTGGGAGGGAAACAGGAGCCTTCAATTACATTTAAAGGCTATCAGACCAAGCCAGTAATTAAATATAAAATTGTATAATATGTTATGGAAGATAAACCCATAACTATTGACAACCTTATCAAAAAAGTCACTTCCTACAATCCTGACGCAGATATCGAGATTTTAAAGCGCGCATATTTTTTTTCAAGTGAAGCTCACTGTAGCCAGAGGCGAATAGAGGGTTCACCTTATATAGAGCATCCTCTTTCAGTTGCTTCAATACTTGCTGATATGAAGATGGATGTTGCAACCATTGCAGCAGGTCTCCTTCATGATACCATCGAAGATACTGATACAACAGTGAAAGATATAAAAGATCTTTTCGGAAAAGAGATTGCTTTTCTCGTTCAATCACTAACGAAACTTTCCAAGATTGAATTCGCAACAAGAGAAAAAGAACAGGCTGAAAACTTCAGAAAGATGCTCCTCGCAATGTCAGAAGATATAAGGGTTATACTGATAAAGTTCGCTGATAGATTGCATAATATGCAAACACTTAAGCATCTTCCAGAAAATAAGCAACAGAGGATTGCATCAGAGACTCTTGAAATATATGCTCCCCTTGCAAATAGACTTGGTATCGGCTGGTTGAAGACAGAATTCGAAGACCTCAGTTTCAAGCATCTGGTACCCGAACTTTACAATGACCTCGTTAAAAAGGTCGCAAAAAGAAAAGAGGAACAGGAACAATATCTGAAAGAGGTTTCGGAGCTCATTGTAAAAAAGCTTAAGGAAGAAGGGATACCTGGCACTGTATCATGGAGAATAAAACATTATTACGGCATCTATCAAAAAATGCTAAAACAGGAAATAACCTTTGAGCAGGTTCACGACGTGCTCGGATTGAGAATCATTACAGATACCAAAGCAAACTGCTATGCAATACTCGGCCTTATTCATTCTTTATGGACCCCTATACCTGGAAGATTTAAAGACTATATTGGCGTCCCTAAATCAAATATGTATCAATCTCTTCATACAACTGTTTTCGGGCCAAAAGGTGAAAGAGTTGAATTTCAGATAAGGACAATGGAAATGCATATGGTAGCAGAACATGGTATAGCATCTCATTGGAGATACAAGGAAAAGGGCAGGATTGATGAAAAAAGTGATAAATATATATCCTGGCTCAGGGATATTATACAGGCTCAGAGAGACCTTGTAGATGCAAGTGACTTCCTTGAAGCAGTGAAAGGCGAAGTTGAACCTGAGGTCATATATGTATTCACTCCAAAGGGAGAAATAAAAGAGATGCCAATAGGTTCCAGTCCTGTAGATTTTGCATACAGTATTCATACTGAAGTTGGTAATAGATGCGTAGGAGCCAAAGTAAATGACAGAATTGTTCCTTTGAAGTATACCCTTAGAAGTGGTGATACTGTTGAGATTATTACCTCTCCAACACAAAATCCAAGTCGAGATTGGTTGAAATTTGTTGTAACACAACGCGCTAAAAGCAAGATAAAACAATGGATTAAGGCTGAGGACCGGAAGCAGAGCATAGAGTTGGGCAGTAAGCTTTTCGAAAATGAAGTCAGAAGGCATGATCTCAGCCTTTCTATTGTAAAGTCTGAAGAGATGCAGAAAATTTTAAATTTTTTCAATATCCAGTCGATAGAAGATCTTTACGCCTTTATTGGTTATGGGAAATTATCTGCTCATCAGGTTGTCAATAAACTAATACCCGAAAAACCTCCAGAGGAGCCTCTTGTCACAAAAGTCACAAAAATTCCAAAGGAACAAAAAGGCATAACAATAAAGGGTGTTGATAATGTTCTGTATCATACAGCGAAATGCTGTTACCCTGTGGCAGGAGACAAACTTATAGGATTTGTAACAAGAGGCAGAGGGGTAACAATTCACAGAAAAGACTGTGCAAATCTTGACAGACTTGCTCTCGACGATGCGAGACTGGTAGAGGTTGATTGGAAAGCTGATGGGAATGCAACATCATCAGCACGATTAATTGTTGAAACTGTTGACAAGCCAGGTATGTTAGCAAACCTCAGTGCAGTCATATCTTCTGTTGATGTAAATATAAGCCATCTCGAAGCAAGTTCAACAGAAGATAAAAAAGCGCACATTATTTTCATACTTGATGTTAAAGATAAGAACCAACTTCTAACACTTATTCAAAAGATTGTCCAGATCGAAGGAGTTTTGAAAGTAAGCAGATAGTATGTCTGATAGTATGCTATAATATATAAGTGACTGATCTAAAAATAGGCTGTAGTGGTTTTATGTATGAACACTGGAGGGGAATTTTTTATCCGGAGGGCCTCTCTAAAAATCACTGGCTTGATTATTACAGTAAACATCTATCGACTGTTGAACTGAATGTTACCTTTTACCATCTGCCAGAGCGTGAAGCCTTTGCTAAATGGTATTTTTCAACTCCAGAAAAATTTATATTTTCACTCAAGGGCAGCAGATTTATCACCCATGTGAAAAAATTGAAGGATTGTGCTGAACCTTTAGAGGCTTTTTTTTCAAGAGCATCTCTGTTAAAGGAAAAAATCGGTGCTGTTTTATGGCAACTCCCCCCAAACTTCAACGCAGATCTTGAACGGTTAAAAGAATTTCTTGAAATATTAAAGCCATATAAGATAAGAAACGTATTTGAATTCAGAAATAAGACATGGATAAACAAAAAAGTCGCCTCTATTCTTGATAAAGGAAATGCTGCTTTCTGCATGGCTGATCATCCAGAATTTCTGAAAAAATTACCTTTATCATCCAATTTTATATATATCAGAAGACACGGCATGAACGGAACATATTCAGGTTCTTATAGTTTAGAAGCATTAAAGCAGGATGCTCGATTTATAAGGTCACAATTAAAAAATAAAAAAGATGTTTTTATTTATTTTAATAATGATGAATTCGGCTATGCACCTAAAAATGCTCTGGAACTCATCAGTCTCTTAAACAAAAAAAGATAGCTATTTTGCCCAGTCCATTTTATATCTTTTTCTCTTAGAAATATATTTCTCTGCCGACAGTGCAGCAAGACACCCCTGTGATGCTGCAACAACGACTTGCCTGATTTCAGTACAGGTAACATCCCCTGCAGCAAAAACTCCTGGGGTCGAGGTCTCCATCATGGGACTTACTGGTATACAGCCATCCTCTTTGGTCTCGATAGCTCCGAATAGAAAATCCACTATAGGTTTGTTTCCGTGGAGATAAACAAACACACCTGCCAATTCCAGATCAACCTCATTTTTGTTAGGATCAAACATTTTTATTCTCTCAACGAGTTCCTTTCCTTCAATCGAGGTTACTGTATAACCCAGCATTACTTTTAAATTTGGTATCTCTGACAATGATTTATCCTCACCGTGTATCTGCTGTGAAGGAGAGATAAGATATACAGTTTCCGCAAATCTCGTAAGAACTTTCGCCTCTTTAACAGCTTCTTCTGAATTACCAATGACACATACTTTTAATCCTCTGTAAAAAGCTGCATCACAGATAGCACAATAGCTAACTCCTCTGCCGAGGAATTCTCCCTCACCTTCTATGCTTGGCTTTCTCCCCATTGAGCCGGTAGCAATAATAACGGTCTTAGACATATATACATTATTCATGGTAATCACTTCTTTTATTTCATCTGCAAAGTTAACTCCTACTACCTGTGTCTCTATGTATTCAGCACCAAAATTTATTGCCTGTATTCTCATGATATCAAGAAGTTCCTTCCCGGCTATCGGGTGAGTAAGCCCTGGATAATTTTCGATCCTGCTGGAATATGCTAAAGCCCCTGCAGTCGGTGATTTGTCAAGTATAACCGTTTTTAATTGAGCCCTTGATGCATATTGTCCTGCTGTGAGTCCTGCTGGACCTCCACCAATAATGACAACATCGTAAATATGATCAGATCCCTGCATCCAAGACCTCCTTATTTAATCAAAATCTTGCCTCTACCCCAAATAATGCAGACATTGCTCGAAATTTCTTTAAAATTTTCTTACAACATCCGCATTATTCTAATTGTTGTTAAAATGATTAATCTTAATATTTTATAGTATCAATTTTGATCCTTAAACCTTTATGGTTCTCCTGGATTCAACTTCTTTGATTAGTGCGTCTATCTCAGCAGCATCCATTGTCTCTTGTTCGAGAAGCGCCTGTGCCAGAGCATCAAGCAGGTCTTTATTTTCAGAAAGAAGGTTTTTTGCCCTTTTGTAAGCATAAATTACGATTTTCTTTGTCTCTTCATCTATATCAATAGCTGTTTTTTCACTATAATCTTTATGTCTTGCAATTTCTCTTCCTAAAAATATCTGCTCTTCTTTTTTGCCGAATGTAAGCGGTCCAAGTTTCTCTGACATCCCCCATTCGGTAACCATTTTCCTGGCTAATTCAGTTGCCCGCTCGAGGTCATTCCCTGCACCTGTTGTCATATGGTTTAAGGCTATCTCCTCAGCAGCTCTACCTCCAAGAAGCACAGTAAGGGCATTTAGGAGATAATCTTTTGAATACGTGTATTTATCATCAATTGGAAGCTGCTGAGTTACCCCAAGAGCCCTGCCTCTTGGAATAATGCTCACTTTATGTAACGGATCTGTTCCTGGAGTGAGCTTTGCAACCAGAGCATGCCCTGCCTCATGATAAGCAGTATTTTTCTTTTCTGTATCACTAATGATCATGCTCTTTCTTTCAACACCCATAAGAACCTTATCTTTAGCAGATTCAAAATCAGACTTCTCCACTTTCAGCTTTGCCTTCCTTGCAGCAAGTAATGCAGCCTCATTAACAAGATTCTGGAGGTCAGCGCCAGAAAACCCAGGAGTGCCTCTTGCTATTTCTTCGAGGTTTACATTTTCATCAATAGGTATATTTCTCGTGTGCACTTTTAGTATCTCAAACCTTCCCTTAACATCAGGCTGTGGCACAACAACCTGTCTGTCAAATCTTCCAGGCCTGAGAAGAGCAGGGTCGAGCACATCCGGTCTGTTTGTTGCTGCAATGATAATTACTCCCTGATTGGACTCAAAGCCATCCATCTCAACAAGAAGCTGGTTGAGTGTCTGCTCGCGCTCATCATGTCCTCCTCCTAAACCCGCACCTCTATGCCGTCCAACAGCATCTATCTCATCAATGAAAATAATACAGGGTGCATTTTTCTTAGCCTGATCAAAAAGGTCTCTGACTCGAGAAGCTCCAACTCCTACAAACATTTCTACAAAATCAGAACCTGATATCGAAAAGAACGGGACCCCAGCTTCTCCTGCAATTGCCCTTGCAAGAAGTGTTTTGCCTGTGCCTGGTGCCCCCACAAGCAGAACTCCCTTGGGTATCTTTCCACCAAGTTTTTGGAACTTATTAGGATCTTTTAGAAAATCTATAATCTCCTGAACCTCTAATTTTGCCTCTTCTATTCCTGCAACATCAGCAAATGTTATCTTAACTGATTTTTCAGAAACCAGTTTTGCTCTTGCTTTTCCAAAAGATAATGCCTTATTACCGCCTGTCTGCATCTGTCGCATGAAAAATATCCATATAACAACAAGAAAAATTATCGGACCCCATGAAAAGAACAGATTCCAGTACCAGGGGTTTTGTTCTTCAGGTTTGACAGTTATCTTTACGTTTTGTGCCCTTAATGTTTTTACAAAATCTGGGTCATTTATAGCAAAAGTCCTGAATTTCTTACCATCCTTCATCTGACCATTAATTAGAGAACCTTTTATTGTTACTTCTGCAATCTGTCCTGCCTCAAGTTTGCTCAGGAATTCAGAAAATATCATCTCATCTTGAGTTTTTTTCGGATAGCTTATTATATTGAACAGGAGTATTATCAGAACTCCTATGAATAACCATACAAATAAACTTCTATATGCGTTCAATTAATAACTCCTTATGATAGTTAAAGAATAAAATAACCTCCCCATTGACATTATGCGTCATATGGAATTTCACTTAACTTATTTTAGCATATTGTGAATTTTTCAGAAACTAAGAAGGTCTTTTTCAACCAAATGTTTTTGAATATCAATAAGGTTATGAATTCCTTCTCTGGCAAGTTTAATTAAACTGTCGAGCATGTTTTTTGAAAATGGCCTGCCTTCAGCAGTCCCCTGTATCTCAACAAATTCTCCACTTCCAGTCATTACTATATTCATATCTACTTCTGCAATAGAGTCTTCTTCATAACATAGGTCGAGGATGGGCTCTCCTTTTACAATGCCGGCACTTACAGCAGCAAGATAATCTTTAACAGGTGATTTGTCTATGAGACCATTCCTGAGAGCATATTGTATAGCGTCTATCAGGCAGATATAAGAACCTGTTATTGCTGCTGTTCTTGTCCCACCATCTGCCTCGAGAACATCACAGTCTATCCATATGGTTCTCTCGCCCATGGATGAAAGATCAACTACTGACCTGAGCGCCCTTCCAATAAGTCTCTGTATCTCGTGAGTCCTGCCACTGATTCTACCTGAGGTAGATTCTCTAAGCGTTCTTGTTTTTGTAGCCCTCGGAAGCATTGAATACTCGGCTGTTATCCATCCTTTCTTCTGATCCTTTAAAAAAATTGGCACCTTTTCTTCAATAGAAGCTGTACAGATTACCCTTGTATTTCCCATTGAAATAAGCACTGAACCTTCTGCTGTGCTTATAAAATTTCGTGTAATCTTTACTTTCCGTATCTCGTTATTCTTTCTCCCATCTACTCTCATGCAACCTCCATATTTATTTTTAAAGTAATACCGTAATTTTTATATTAACGTGAATAATGCATTTTTAGGTTAATAGGAACTAACTTCAACTTTCTGAATATGCTCTATAGTTTGCCCGAGGAACTGCTCTCCTAATTTTAAGAACTTCTCTGGTGAATCAGTCACATAAAACTCTCTTATGGCAGCGTTTTGAGGTTCTTTTTTTAAATTTAGTCTTTCAAGGATATTATGTACCTCATGTGATGTTTCGATAGCAGAATCTATCAGTGTTACACCCTTACCCATCACATCTGCTATGACATTCTTCAGCAAGGGATAATGTGTGCACCCAAGGACAAGGGTATCTATCCCTTTGTCTTTTAAGCCACCAAGGTATTTTTGGGCAATCAAAAGAGCAATTTTCCCCTCTGTCCATCCCTCCTCTGCCAGAGGGACAAAAAGCGGACATGCGAGATTGAAAACATCTATAGTACTATCGAGATGTTTGATGGCCTTAGTGTATGCCTGACTTCGGATAGTTGCCTCGGTTCCTATAACCCCTATCTTTTTATTTTTTGTTGTTTTAACAGCAGTTTTTGCCCCTGGCTCAATTACACCAATTACAGGAATGGATGTATTTTTTTGAATAGCATCGAGACTTATAGACGAGGCAGTATTACAGGCAATCACAAGTAATTTGACATCCTTTGAGAAGAGAAATTTTGTGTTTTCGAATGAATATCTTGTGACTGTTTCAGGTGATCTTATTCCATAAGGAACTCTTGCTGTATCTCCAAGATAAATTGTGTTTTCATGAGGTAATTCATTAATGATCTCTTTTAGAACCGTTAGCCCACCTATTCCAGAGTCGAAAACCCCTATGGCCTTTTCCTTTATATTCAACCTATATTCCTTATTGCCCATAAGTCTTAGCCAAATAATCTAACAGCAATGTTTTCTCAGCCTCAGTTAACTGTGCTCCTTTGCTAATCATACGAGTCACTGTCTTATCCCACTGTTCGCGTGTTTTTTTGGCTTGCTTAGCCCTGTCTGCACTATGGCAGAGCGAGCAACGTGTCTCTAACAATGTTGCACCATCGATTGTAGACTTCTCCGCCAGGAGCCCAGTCAGTATCGACTGATTCTGAGTTGATTGAGATGACGCGGTATCGTAAGCTCCTAGTAAAACCATTATTAACAACCAAAGAAAAATCAATTTGAATGCAGGCATTTTACTCATAATAATTTTCTCCTATATTTGTTATTTAATAATTAAGGTTCTTCTCCTAAATATGCGATTGAAAATTATCTTATCATGAATTACATCTAAATTATTATCAATAAATTCTTCTTGTATAGTTCTATCCACAAGATTCTCTGAACCATTATCACTCTGCCATGACTTTATCTCAAAAGGATATACACTGTGCATAATGAACCATCATCCCTTAATGTCGCATATATGTCTTAACTTTTCAATTAATATTTTAAACATTATACAATTCCTCCAATTGAATAATGCAGATGTTGTGAAAAAATTTATTTTTCGATACCTATCGAGTTAAAGAAATTATGGATATAATAAAAAAATATTCGGATAAACAATGAGAATCTTTCAATCGAGAACTTTTGAAAACAAAGTCAAAAAGTTATCAAGTCTTCAGTATCTTCTTTTATACAGAATGACTAAATCGGACTTTGAATTAATTATGATAGGTCAGCATGAAAATTATTATAAAGAACTTAAAGGCTATTTAAAACGAAGATTAAATATGGGGTAACAACAAATTTGAATAATTCCTAATTAACCCCAAACCTGATATATATTGCTGGAAAATAGAGCAGTCTCGTTTTAAAATAAAAAAGCCTTATATGGAAAGTCTCTTTAAAATATGCGATAAAGTCAAAGTTGGAGATAAAGTAGGTGAAATTATACGTCTTGATTATAGGGGCAGTTCCACTATTGTTAAAGTCGCCTTTGAAGAAGGACCATCAAAAGATTTTGTTTGCCCGCCTACTAAAATAGAAAAAATCCAGAATAATAATTTTGATCCACCTATTCTTTTTGATCTCAATTATGAGGCACCCCATCTGTCTCTTGCCTATGCTTATGACCATCTCCTCTCACTCTCGTTTACGAGAACAAACTTAGAGCCTTATCAGGTTGAAGCCGTTTATAAGACTCTTAACAGTTATAAGCATAGGATTCTTCTTGCTGATGATGTGGGTCTTGGCAAAACGATTGCAAGGTCAAGTATAGATTGATATGATATAATCCGTTTGATAGGGTATTACATAATTTTAATGGGACAGCTATTTAGGACATGACCGGATTAAAAGATATAGACTCAGTCAGTCATCTCATAACATTCCTGAATGGTCTTGGATACAAAGTAAAGGCTGAACCTCTGTACATTCCTGATTTTGGTTTCCCTGACAGCGTTAAGAAAATCCTCGGAGAATTATATCTCCTTTCTGATTATGAAAAGAGGTTTCAAATCTACCTTGCAAAAATTCCTGCCTTAACCCGCACAAATTATCGAAATATAATCGAATCATTTAATAGCAGATTCCCTCAGATAAATACTCTCTTCATTTTTACCAAGGACTGGGAAGAAATAGTATTTATCAATCCTGAACGTATTGCCTTGGGTGTGGGTAAGCCTAAATTAAAGCTCAAAACATTGGTAGTTGATAGAGAACATATATACCATACAGACCAGGAAGTTATTGAAAACATCAGGATAACACCACATGAACAAACTCCAGATATTATCTATGAAAAACATAAAAATGCTTTCAATGTTGAACGAGTCACAAAGGAATTTTTCAATGCATATAAGTTTGCCCTCGAGAGCATAAAAGATATTCTTTCTTACCAAGAGAAGGCAACACCTCAGGAGGTGCATTCCTTTGCCCAGCAGTTACTTTCACGGATTATGTTCCTATATTTTGTTCAGAAAAAAGGCTGGCTTAAATGGAAGGATTATGTCCAGGATAAAAGGTATATAAAGAATCTATGGGAAAGATATAAGGGATATAAAACCAAAGGGAGTAACTTCTACTCTCAGTGGCTCAGCAAACTGTTTTTCAACGCATTTCAGGGACCTAACAAACATGCAGACATCCATAAAGATCCTTATCTGCCAAAAGATATAAAAGAGTCTTTTGTGATAATGCCCTTCTTAAATGGTGGGTTGTTTATAGAAAACAGGCTTGATAAGATTGGATTTCAGTTACCAGACGAGATATTTCAACATCTTTTTGATTTAGACCCTTTTGATTCAAAAAAGGGTTTTCTTGAGAGATTCAACTTTACTATTCGAGAAGACACCACTTTAGAAGTCGAGGTTGCAGTTGACCCCGAAATGCTCGGTAAGGTTTATGAATCCCTTATCTCAGAAGAGGAAAGAGGTAAAGCAGGGATATTCTACACTCCAAGAGTAGAGATAGATTTTATGTGCAAGCTATCTCTCATTGAATATCTTACAGAAGAAACTGGTTTATCAAAAGTAGAACTTATCCCTCTGGTCTTTGAGCCACAGACAATCCTCCCTTCCTCTGTCATTCCCGCCCCACCTTCTGTCATTCCCGCGAAGGCGGGAATCCATGAAGGTTTTTCCAGCGATGACATAAGAAAAGTAATGATAGCCCTCCATAAAGTGAGGATTGTTGACCCTGCTGTAGGCTCGGCATCTTTCCTTGTGGGTATGATGAATGTCCTTGTGGAGTTATATAAGTATTTATATCAGATGGCTGAAAGGAAGAAATTAGAGGAAATAAATCTCTTTGGATTGAAAAAGCAAATCATTTCTGAAAACCTTTATGGAGTAGATGTAAAAGATTGGGCTGTTATGGTGGGAGAGCTCAGGCTCTGGCTATCTCTGATAATTGAAACAGAAGAAAAATATTTTGATATTTATAGCAAGGCATTGCTTCCCAGTTTCACCTTTAAAATGAGGCAGGGAGATAGCCTTGTGGAAGAAGTTGCAGGGAAACAGTTGTTTCTCAGAGGTGAATATGGGCATATTCCTGAAACCTTAAGGCACAGGATTGAAGAAATAAAAGGAAAAAAGACTGCATACTTTAATGACTCAAGGCATGAATGGGAAAAAGAGATTGAGGAAATGGAGCATGCGTTGCTAAAGGACATTCTGTCAGATGATATTAAAAAAATTGATAAGAGGGTAAAAGCAAGAAAGAATGAACTGGAATCCAGACCTAAAGAACAGATGGGCCTGCTAAAGACAAAAGAGGAAAGAGAGGAGGCAAGCAGAAAGAAAACGAAGGAATTAGAGGCAGATATTGAAAAGCTGGAAGTGGAAAAGAAGAGGCTTCAAGAAATCTTGATGGGTGCAGGTAAAAAGAAAGACTACTTCCTCTGGGAGATTGATTTTGCAGAGGTCTTTGCAGAGAAAGGTGGTTTTGATATAGTGCTCGGGAATCCGCCCTATGTAAGACAGGAGCAGATAGCATTCCCTCTTGAAAGGGAAGAAGATTTTGATGCTGATGAATGGCGTGAAAGAAAGAGAGAATATAAAGACAAGCTTGTAAACTCTGCGAAGCTGTTATGGGGTGACACCTTGAAGATTGATAAAAAAAGCGACCTTTATGTTTATTTCTACTACCATGGACTTGCTCTTTTAAAGCCGAAGGGCACTTTCTGCTTCATTAATTCTAACTCATGGCTTGATGTTGGCTATGGTGTAGGGCTACAGGAGTTTCTTTTAAAGAGAATGGAGCCTATGTATGTTATTGACAACATTGCAAAGCGTTCATTTGAGGCAGATGTTAATACAGTCATAGTTCTCATAAAAAGACCTTCTACTAATGATGTCATTAATCACCCCATCTCCCCTTTAAAAAAGGAGGGCAAGGGGGGATTTGAAAGAAAGCAATCTCCCCTGAAATTCATTGCCTTTAAGAAGCCTTTTGAAGAGGTTGTCAAACCTGAGACAATTCTCGAAATTGAACAGACAAATGAACGAACTGTAACTGATGATTATCGAATATCCCCTAAAGACATGGAGGAACTTCTTTTAGAAGGGATCGAAATTCATGAGGAAGAAGAAAAAAGGCTTATAGAGAAAGACCCAATGCATCTTCCATATTCTGGCAACAAATGGGGCGGAAAATATCTACGTGCACCAGATATCTTTTTTACAATCCTTGAAAAAGGCAAAGGAAAACTTGTCAGGCTCGGGGATATTGCAGAGGTGAGGTTTGGAATAAAAACAGGAGCGAACGAGTTTTTCTATCTCACCCCTCTTACTTCCCCCCTTATTAAGGAGGGACAAAAGGGGGTGTTAAAGGTTCGTAATGAAGCAGGCTGGGAAGGAGAAATTGAAGAAGAATTTCTAAAACCTGTAATAAAAAGTCCAAGGGAGTGCAAAACGATTCTCATAAATCCGAAAGATTTAAAGTATAAAGTCTTTATGTGCCATAAAGACAAAAAGGGACTAAAAGGCACAAATGCCCTGAAGTATATTGAATGGGGAGAGAAACAGGGATTTCATAAAAGACCAACATGCAGAGGACGGCAGAGATGGTGGGATTTGGGAGAGAATAACGCACCAATTATTGTTCGTTCAACATTTAACGATAAATTCGATTTTTTCTTCAACCCTAAACGGTTTTTACTCGATAAAGTGATGTATGGAATTTTTGCAAGAGGCAATGCTGAACTAATCTCAATGCTTTTAAATACTACTTTTATAGCAATGTTTATCGAAATATATGGTACCTATGGATTGGGTGAAGGTGCTTTATTTGTTGCGGTATACAATTTTGATAACATACCAATTATATCACCAATTGCTATCAGTCCAATGCAGAGAGAAATGTTATCAAAAGTATCAGAAAAATTGCTTACGCGAGAAACATTAAACATATATGAAGAACTCGGCATCAATCCCTCCCTTCCCATCCGTGAGCAGAAGCCCAATCCTCTACCTGACCGCAAAGCCCTTGACGACATCGTCTTCGACATCCTCGGCCTGACAGAAGATGAAAGGAATGAGGTGTATTGGGCTGTATGTGAGCTGGTGAAGAACAGGCTTGAGAAGGCAAGGAGTGTGTGAAATCTCCCCTCTATCAAGAGGGTTGTGGGTGTGTTAATGCTGGTAATTGAAATAGACGGCTACACGCATAGTTTTTAAATGAATTGGGAATAACTGTCTTAAGATTTTCTGATGAGGATGTTTTGAATAATATAGAGGGGAATTTTTTTTGACATCCTCGGTCTGACAGAAGACGAGCGGAACGAGGTCTACTGGGCAGTCTGCGAGCTGGTCAAGAACCGCCTTGAGAAGGCAAGGAGTGTGTGAGAGAAAAATGTTATAATTTTTTTAACGAACTAACAGAAATTAAAGGAGGTGCTGCCATGAAAGTGGCTGATTTAAGCATAGATGAGCTTAAGGAATTGATAAGCAAAATAATTGACGAGAAGTTCAGGGAACTTTTCGATCCTGATTATGGACTTGAGTTAAGAGAGGATTTTGTTCAGCACCTTGAAGCTTCATCTGCGTCAAAAGAGAGGATACCTTTTGAAGAAGTAAAAAAGAAGCTCGGATTGATCTGATGTCATGAGTTATAAAGTTGAGTTTACAACTCAGGCAGAAGAAGACATATCACGTCTTGATAAAACCATCGCCCAAAATATCGCAAACAAAATAGACTGGCTTTCTCAAAATATAGAAAATATTAATCCAGCCCCACTTAGAGGAAAGTTTAAAGACAAGTATAAACTCAGAGTTGGCGATTGGAGGGTTATTTACTCTATTGAACATGCTTCCCATATTATTACTATATACGCCGTTAGGCGTCGCAGTGAAGTCTATAAAATATGACTCTCAAACTTTTACGGCATCAACCCAACTATCCCATCCGTGAGCAGAAGCCTAATCCGTTTCCAGACCGCAAAGCCCTTGACGATATTGTCTTTGGCATCCTTGGCTTGACAGTGACAGAAGACGAAAGAAACGAAGTCTATTGGGCTGTATGTGAACCTGTCAAGAACCGCATTGTGAAGGCAAGGAGGTTAATCCCATGGCTATGCTGAAACAACAAGAAGTTAACCAATTTAGAGTTGTAGACCTAAATTCTTGGGGTGAGAAATGTCTTACACGCAAGAAAATCAGAATGGCAAATCTCCTAGAAATTGCCGAACCGGATGAGGCATTGTATCGTGAAATCATGCTTGCCCTCGGATACAAAAACAACAAGGTGCAGTTCTTAGAGCTTTCTACAATCATGCCATACTCTGAGATTAAAACCTTAAAGAATCAGGATCTGAT
>JACAFF010000029.1 GCA_013388455.1 Nitrospirota bacterium | reverse complement strand
TCCTTCTTCATCAAGCTTCTGAATGTATTCCTTCTGAAGTATCTCTGTAAACCCATCTATTGCCCTCAAAGGTGCTCGAAGATCATGAGAGACAGAATAGACAAATGCTTCAAGTTCCTTGTTGGCAGCTTCAAGTTGTGCAGTGCGTTTCTTTACTCGCTGCTCAAGCTCAGTATTCAGCTTTCTTATTTCCGCCTCCACCTTTTTACGCTCAGTTATGTTACGAAAACTCCATACACGCCCTACAATAGTGTCTCCAAGAAACTGGGGTTGAGAATATCGCTCAAATATTTTTCCGTCCTTGAATCTGATTTCGTCAAAAGAAATTTCTTCAGGCCTTTGGTAGAGATATCTAACCTTTTTCATGAAGTCTTCCGGATTCTCGAGTTGCTCGAAAACAAAGTCTAACAACATGTTGTCATCACGTCTTTCTGCTAAATACTCAGGAATCTTCCAGAGTTCAAGAAATTTCCTGTTATATCTGGTAACCTTGCCGGTTCTATCTACAACCAGAATGCCGTCTTCTGTAGATTCCAGAGTTGCTTCAAGAAGCGAATGAGAATACCTTATTTCCTCCTGTGCCCGCTTAAGTTCGGTAATGTCAGTAGCTATGTGAATTATTCTCTGAATATTGCCTTTTTCATCAAAAACAGGAGTGCATGAGACGAGATATATTCCGCCAAGAGCCTCTACTTCCATTTCACTCTCCTCAAGTTTTGCTGATGAGAGCATTTTCACCAGCGGGCAGCCTTCGGGAGGTCCCGAGGTATTGTGAAAGATTTCATAGCATTTTTTCCCGATAAGTTCTTCTGCGGAACCCGCACCTGTTGCCTTCACCGTAGCCTTATTTACTGAAAGAATATTGTGTTGTGCGTCAAGAATTATTGTTGGATGACCGATTGCCTGGAAAATATCTTCCCTCTCCTGCTGGAGTTTCCATAATTTTTCAAGCTCTTTCTCAAGTTCTCTCACCTTCTTTTCCAGTTTCCGGGCGTAGGCTTCTATCTGCATCCTGTCCAGTTCTGTAATCTCTACAGGAAGCTGGTCCAGCACAGGAAGCTGCCCTGCCCGATGCTCTTCAATTACTTCCTTAATGGTGCTGAAAAATTTCTCCGGTTCCATCGGCTTTACAATAAAACGTGACGCTCCAAGCGACATAGCCAGATCTTCATCCTTTTTATCAGTGTAGGTAGCTGTATAAAAAACAAAGGGGATATGTTGAAGACGTTCATCAGTCTTTACCTTCCGGCAAAGTTCAAAACCATCCATTTCCGGCATCATGATGTCCGATATAATCAGATCAGGAGGCGATAGAACGACTTTTTCCATCGCCTGGATACCATTGGCAGCGCTCTCAACAGTATATCCCTGGCTCAGGAGCGCACGTTCAAGAAAAACCCTTGAGTTGACATCGTCCTCTACGATCAATATCTTCATGCTGTTTCACCGGTCATAATTCAACAAAAATATAGATTATATTTTACCTTCAACAATGCTGATTGCCATGTTGCTCAGATATTGTTTAATCGTCAGGCTTGGGAAAGGTTTTATCCATTTTATTTCAGTATCAATAATCGTATAATCAAACTCGGCAAGTATTTTGGCAACAAGGAGAGGTGAGATACCGGCAGCCTTGCTTCCGGCGTCAGTCAAAGCTGTCTTAATACTTAGCCCATCATTCAAAAGTACAAATACATCAACGATATCCTTCGGCAGTGTTCTATCAACTATCGCAGTTATCTTATTTGCAAGGATATTTTCCCTTGAATCTATAATGCCGAGAACTGGATGATTTACCAGTTGACCGATATGTGAGGGCACATCATTTATCAGCTCAATCTTTAATCTCTCATTACCGACAAAAATACGATAAAAATGTTCACCTTTATAGTCGGTTTCGGCGTCACTAAATACCTTTTGCAGTTTCGCCAACTGAGTTTCTGAAATCCTCCGGAACTCTGCATGATCATTAACAAAAAAGTCCAGATCATCAGAATACCGATGATTGTAATATCCCCTTGAAAGAGCGGTGTCACCTGTCAGATAAAAAGGTGATTCCCGGAATACAGATATAACAATGTCCTCTAAAGGATATATCACATTATTGTAATATTCTGCAAGCAAAATCCATTCCTTCTTTAATTTCTTTAAATCTTACGAACTTTCTTGCATCTCCCCATAAACCGCAAAGAATTCTGGGATCAATTATTTTTACAATCTTGAACCAGTTTACACTCTCAAGAAGCCGTGCTACACAAAACCCTCTTTCAGGCCATTTACGTGTGCTTCGTCCCTCTATAATAGCAAGAAACTCCTCCGGTGTAAGATTTAAATCCCACAAACACTGTTTGAGCGTTCGTTTATGTTCTTCAGACAATTCACTCTTTTCCATATTTGTCATAAATAATTATACCTTAATCCTCCTCTATAATTAATATCTTCATCTGAATATACCTTTCATACCTACCTTAACCCCTCTATAAGTTGTGGCCCTTTTCTAAAATCTCTCTCTTCTCTCCCCATTTTCTAATTTTCTTTAGTAATCTCCCCTCACCCATTTTTATAAAAGAGGGGAAAATATATCCCAAATCCAGCTATAAAGATTGTCATTGCGAGAGAAACGAAGCAATCTGAACTTCTTCAAGGAGATTGCCACGCACCTTTCAGGTGCTCGCAATGACTGTCTGAATCAGCATTTGTTATGCTTATCGCTGGATTTAGGTATATGTATATCTTAATGCTGTTTCACCTGTCAATTGCCTTATCTGGGATATGACCTAATCAGGGTCAATAGGTTTCTCGATATAGCCTTTACACCCAGCGGACAAAAGCCTTTCTTTATCACCTGCCATAGCATACGATGTCATTGCTATTATCGGGATACTGTTACCAATCTCCGAACTTCGAATTTTCCAAAACACCTATAATCCTTTCAATATCATCCCTATCCAGAACTTCTTTCTTAATTAATTCCTCAGCAAGTCGATCAAGAACATGTCTGTTATTCTTCAATATCTCTTCTGATTTTTGCTCGGCCTTTAGTATTAATTCCCGTATCTCCTGATCCATCAACCATGCCATTTCTTCACTATAGCGTTTTGGCAAAGCCAGCTCCCTTCCTAAAAAAGGATGTTCTTCACCTCTTCCAAGGTTAATTGGTCCAACCTTTTCGCTCATACCCCACTGCGATACCATTTTTTCAGCCAGTGTTGTTGCTTCTTTTAAATCATTCTGTGCACCACTACTTGTATCATTAAAAACTATTTTTTCTGCAACTCTACCTGCAAGGACAACGCTCAATCTATTCATAAGATATGTCTTTGGATAATAATGTCTGTCTTCTTCTGGAAGAAGTTGTGTAACACCCATTGCCATTCCACGGGGTATAATGCTTACTTTGTGAATTGGATCAGTTCCAGGAAGTTTCCATGCAACAAGAGCATGTCCTGCTTCATGATATGCAGTAATGCGTTTTTCCATATCACTTATTGTTTCTTCTCTCTCAGCCCCCATAAGAATGATATCCCTTGCCTCTTCAAAATCACTCATATCTATTTTATCCTTGTTCTTCCGAACCGCAAGAAGCGCTGCTTCATTTGTGATATTTTCAAGGTCTGCTCCTGTCATACCAGGAGTTCCCCTTGCAATCTTTTCAAGGTCAACATCTTCAGCTAATATTTTGTTTTTTGTATGCACTTCAAGAATCGCCTTCCGTTCTTTTAATCCAGGTCTGTCAATAACAATATGCCTGTCAAACCTTCCAGGCCTCAGCAATGCAGGGTCGAGAACGTCAGGTCTATTTGTTGCAGCCATAACAATAACCTCTTCATGTGATTCAAAACCATCCATTTCACTCAAAAGTTGATTCAGTGTCTGCTCTCGTTCGTCGTGGCCTCCCCCTAAGCCTGCACCACGAGTGCGGCCAACAGAGTCAATTTCATCTATGAAAATTATGCTTGGTTGTGATTCCTTAGCCTTTTTGAACATATCTCTTACCCTTGCAGCTCCAACTCCTACAAACATCTCGATGAATTCAGATGCACTGATACTGAAAAAAGGCACTCCTGCCTCTCCAGCGACTGCTCGGGCTAACAAAGTTTTGCCTGTTCCAGGAGGGCCAATCAGAAGCACTCCCTTAGGAACTTTTGCCCCCAGTCTTCTAAATTTTGATGGGTCCTTAAGAAATTCAATCGTCTCCCTGAGTTCCTGCTTTGTTTGCTCCATTCCTGCAACGTCTTTGAATGTAATATTCATCTTTTTAGCATCAATAAGTTTTGCCTTGCTCGCTCCAAATGTGAACAGCCCTCCTGGTCCACCCTGAACCTGTTGCGCTCTTCTCATGATGAGTATCCATATACCGATAATCAAAACCCATGGCAGTAGTCCAATCAGAATCTGCCACAGTGCAGACCCTTTATCAGCAGGTTCGATATTCACAATTACATTTTTTTCTTTCAGTTTTGCAAGTAGACCCTCACCTTGAAAGGAAGGTAAAAATGTCTCGAAATCTTTTATTGGTGTAGTAATTTTTTCACCCGTAAGTTGTATATCAGTCTCTCGAACAAATTCTCCACGAACCCGCAATTCTTTGATAGTAACTAATCTGATATTACCTGCTTCGAGTTGTTCTATAAACTGGCTATAACTGATGGGGTAGTTTCTTTTTGACCCAAAGGAAAAGAATTGACTCCATGTATATAAAAAAAATAGAAGCAGTAAAACACCTATTATTAAACGCCACTGTTGATTCTTTATTATGTTACTGATATTTTTTTTGTCATCAGCCATTATTACAATATATTATCGAAACAAAATAAAATTGCAACTGTTTAAATCTGGACAACTATATGCAGTTTATAGTATACAGTAAATAATACTTTAAACTTGAATACTTTAAACTTGAAATCTTTAAGTTGACTCTATTGTTTATACCTGTTAAAGTTTATAAAAAAGAAAAGGAGGAATTCATGGACGAAGATTATAAAAAACTGGCAGGTGTTTTTTTACTGGGCGGATTAATTGGTGCGGTAATTGCACTCCTTTATGCGCCTAAATCCGGCAGAGAGACAAGGAAAGATATTTCAAAAGTTGCAAGACGAGTAAAAAAAGAGACATCTGAATTGATAGATGACACAATTGATAATATTCATGATTTTGCAGGTTCTATTAAAGATAAAGTATCAGATATCATAGAACGGGGTGTGGAATTATCTGAAAGCGCAAAAAAGGAAATATTGAAAAATCTTGAGCACGGGCAAAAGGTGATTGAGAAACAGAAAAAAAGAATAACTGAAGCTATCGGACTTTAATCTGTCAGTTTAAAATAGTTGGATTTATAACATTTTTCTGGCGGAGGGGGAGGGATTCGAACCCCCGGTAGAGTTGCCCCTACAACGATTTTCAAGACCGTCGCTTTCAACCACTCAGCCACCCCTCCTTGATAACAAAAAATCAAAAATTAATAAATAATTATAACAGAACTTTATTTGACTTTTTTTAGATAATAATTTTTTAAAAATTTATTTTATAATACACGTTGATGAAAGATTCTGCTCTTCAATTAATATTACAGGCAGGGCTTATTGTAAAGGGTGTTTTAATAATCCTCTTATTTTTTTCTGTAGTATCATGGGCCATCATCTTTTTTAAACAAAGATATTTTTCAAAAGCGAATAAAGAGTCTGAACAATTTCTGCGCGCATTCCGAACAAGTAGAGATGTTAAGAGTCTATATCAGGCAACACGGAGCTTGACTATCAGTCCCATTGCGAATCTTTTCAGATCTGTATATACCGATGAAGTTCGAAAAGACAAAAGCGAAACTAAGAGATTGCTAAAAAGATATGGAGCACTTGAATCAGCAAAACTCGAAAAGTATCTGAATTTTCTCGCAACAACCGGATCTACTACACCATTCATAGGTCTTTTTGGAACAGTTTGGGGAATCATGAATTCGTTCCGGAATATAGGTGTTTCCGGTGCTGCTTCTCTTGCGATTGTAGCTCCTGGAATCGCCGAATCTCTTATAGCTACTGCTGCAGGACTTGCCGCTGCTATCCCTGCTGTCATTGCTTATAATTACTATCTCAGCATGGCACGAAGAATGATTATAGAAATGGAGGATTTTTCAGAAGAACTTTTCGATTTCTTCAACCGGGAGAATCATGAAATTCAATAGAGAGAGAAATGTTCTCTCAGAGATAAATGTTACTCCTTTCGTTGATGTTATGCTCGTATTGCTCGTTATTTTCATGGTGACAGCTCCACTCCTTCAACAGGGCATAGATGTGAATCTTCCGAAAGCAAAAGGAAAAGATCTGCCTCCAGAAGAGAGGATTACACTTGTCGTTAAAAAAAACAGGGTTATTTATATGAATGACAACCCTGTTTCTTTGTCAGAAATGAATAAAAAACTTAAGGCAATTAGCAAACTCAATCCAAATGTATTTTTAAAAGCTGATAAAGATGTTCCATATGGATTTGTTGTAGAAGTTATGGGTGAGATCAAAGAAGCCGGCATAGAAAAACTCGGAATGATTACAGAACCTAAAATAAGCCTTAAATGAGAGAACCCAGTCTTCAAAGAACAACTGTTTTATCTTTAACTATACATCTTTCAGCAATATTTATTACAATCCTGATCTTAAAACAATCTAACACTATAGTTATCCCATCTCCTTATGTAGTGAGCCTTGTCAGTCCTGCGAATTCAGAAGCTTCACATGAAAAATTAGATTTAAAAACATCTGTTCTCTCTGATACACAACCAATATCTGAAGAAAAAACTATTAGAACAAAAGAAATGAAAGAAGAGAAAATTGCAGCTATTGAAGCAAAAAAGAAGATAGAGAAGATCGTTAAACTTCGATCTATAATTTCACTAAAAGCTGGCGAAAAAAATCCAGACAAAATATCTAATATTACTCAGGGAACAGGTACACTATTTGATGATTATTATGCAAAAATAACTAATGAGATACGCCAACAATGGATTTTCCCAGACAGTGGTCCAAAAAATATTGAGGCAATTATATCAATAAAAATATTAAAGGATGGGACAATTATTAACCAGAAAGTTGAGAAGAGTTCGGGTAATACTTTATTTGATCGATCTGCACTCAAAGCCATCGCAAAAGCAAATCCTCTTACGCCGCCACCATATGAGATGGAAATCGGAGTAAGATTTTATCCATGACAAATAAGTTCAAAGTTCAAAGTTCAAAGTTCAAAGCTTATATAATTTTTCTCTTGTTTTTACTTTTTACTTTCAATCCTCTCTCAACCCTTTTTAATAAATGGGAAATAAGGACATTTGATGTTGAGGCAAAGGTTTACATTGATATCAATTCACCTGCATTTAAAAAACTTCCTGTAGCAATACAGGATTTTTCAGGGGCATCCGGTAAAGAAATAGCGGAAATTATTAGAAATGACCTTGATTTTACAGGATTATTCGAATTGATCGATAAATCAGCCTATATAGAAAATCCATCACAGCCTTTTAATCCGGCCAACTGGACTCCAATCGGCGTTGAAACAGTCATAAAGGGCTCAATTCAGGAAGTGAAAGACCTGATTGTTACAGTTACTCTGAATGATGTTTTTGAAGGAAAAGAAATAATGAGAAAAAAATATACAGCCAGTAGAGATTTATTGATTCCTTTAGCTCATACAATTTCTAATGATATCTATTATATGCTAACAGGTGAGCAAGGTATCTTCAGATCACGTATAGCATTCATCGAGGATACCAAGAAAGAAAAGCAGCTATGCATTATGGACTGGGATGGTAACAGAATCATAAAAACAGGGATTAAAGGTAACATAATCCTATCTCCTCATTGGTCACCAAACGGTGATAGATTAATATATGCTGCTGAGAGAAATAGACACTGGAGTATTTATCTATTAGATTTTACAAATATGATCGAAAAGAAAATATTCTCCTCTAAAGGAACGAACATTGCAGGAGATTTTTTTCCATCGGGAAATGAGATTGCATTTTCTTCTTCAAAAGATGGGACTCCAGATCTTTATATCATGAATCTTAAAAACAGCGATATAGTAAAATTAACCTCATCATATGGTATTGATGTTTCACCTGCTATATCTCCTGATGGAAATTATATCGCATTTGTATCAGACAGGGGTGGTACCCCACAGATATACACTATGAAAAAAGATGGTTCAAATTTAAGAAGAATAACATTCGAAGGTTCATATAATACTTCTCCATCATGGTCACCTAAAGGAGATAAAATAGTTTTTACAGGCAGAAGGGGACTAAACCAGATATTTATTGTTAATCCTGATGGTACAGGATTAACACAACTTACTGCAAATGGAAACAATGAAGAGCCATCATTTTCACCTGATGGCAGATACATAACATTTACTTCTGACAGAGACAAAATAAAGGGTGTATATATAATGAGGGCTAATGGAGAATTTCAGAAGAGGATCAGTCCTGAAAATCTTAAAGCATATAATTCAAGATGGTCACAAAACTATATTTTCTAATCCTGATTATTCATAAACTATGGTTAATAAGACAGGACATAATCTTAAAATTTATGGATAAAATGGGCTAAAATTATTTTACTATTACCTTATAAAACCGCCTTTTACCCACCTTGATAATATGTTCACCTTTCTTTAAAGTGGTATTCGGTTCAGTTACAATATCATCGTTGACTTTAACTCCACCCTGTTTTATAAGTCGTATAGCCTCACTCGTGCTTTTTACAAGCCCTGTATCTTTCAATACCTGTGGAACCCATAAAATATCTTCTGCTTTTATATCATCATAAACTTTTATAAGAATATCTTCAGGCATACCCTTTTCCGTATAAACGTGTTTGAAATCTTCCTGTGCCTTTATTGCTTCTTCCTTATTCCAATATCTCTCAACAATTTCAAGAGCCAGATTCTCCTTTGCCTTCTTCGGATGAATTTTTCCTTCAGTAATCCCTGCCTTTAAATTTAAAAATTCCTCGAGAGATATATGGCTAAGCAGTTCATAGTACCTTAACATTAGATCGTCATTGATGGACATAATCTTGCCATATATGTCTTTTGGCGATTCACTAATACCAATATAATTGCCGAGACTCTTACTCATCTTATTTACACCGTCAAGACCTTCCAGCAATGGCAATAAAAGCACTACCTGTTCTTCTTTTCCCATCTTCTTTTGCATAGTTCTTCCCATAAGGATATTAAATTTCTGGTCTGTCCCTCCCAATTCAACATCTGCCTGGAGATAAACCGAATCATAAGCCTGAAATAAAGGATAGTAGAATTCAAGAATACTTATGTCCTGTTGATTCTTGAAACGCTTTTTAAAATCTTCTCTCTCGAGCATTCTGGCAACAGTCTGCATTGAACCTAATCTGACAAGTTCCATCACATCCATTTTCAATAACCATTCGCTATTGAATCTTATTTCTGTTTTTTCAGGATTCAGTATTTTGAATACCTGACTCTTATATGTTTCTGCATTCTTATTTATTTCATCTCTTGTTAAAGGTCTCCTTGTTTCAGATCTACCAGTCGGATCACCTATCATTCCTGTAAAATCACCTATAAGAAATATCACTTTATGCCCGAGTTCCTGAAATTGCCTCATCTTTTCAAGTAGCACTGTATGACCAAGATGTATATCAGGAGCTGTTGGGTCAAAGCCTGCCTTTATTCTTAGGGGGCTATCTTCCCTATATGACTTTTCGAGTTTCTGTATGAGTTCTTTATCGGTTATTATTTCAACAGAGCCTCTCTTGATAATTTCAAATTGTTGTTCTGGTTTTAGCATAAAGAATATATTAAAACCTTACTATTCTTGACGTCAAATTATTATTCTAAAAATTGATAGATTTATCGCAATTTTAGCTTTTTAAGAAGAATACCAAGATACTTATTGATGGGATTGCTCCTCTTTAGAAAAGGGATAACAGGAGGTTTGCGGTTTCCAATCCTGTTAAATTCCTCTAATATCATCTGATTCATCTCCTGTTGCAAGCCCTCTCTAAATGTAATCACTGCTTGTTCTTTTTTATTGTAGAAAAGGTAGAGTCTTCCAAGATTCAGATAGAGAACGGAATTATTAGGTTCTTTTTTAATCGCCTCCTCACATAAAGCTACACCCTTACTAAACTGTCCGCGTTCTTTTGCAATACAAAAACCCAGATAAGAACAGATCTCAGGCGTTTGTTCTATATTGTAAGCCTTTTCGAAAAATACTAATGCTGAAAGTGTATCACCATTTTCAAGTGCTTTCAATCCTTTTTCAATTAGCTTATCTGTTTCTATTCCTGAATCTGTCATTCTAATTTTCAGCAGCCGAGAGCTTCTTTTGTCATCTGTTCTACGATTTCAGATACAGCATTCTTACCAGCTTGTGTCCGTGATTCAATATAAAATCTTACCTTCGGCTCTGTGCCTGAAGGTCTTATCATCAACCATGAGCCATCATCAAAAATTAGCTTTGTGCCATCTATGGTTACAACATCCTGAACTGTTCTTTTTTCTCCACCAATATTTACAATGGTTCCTTTTCTATATTTATCTTTAATAATTGATAGTTTCGCAAGAAGTTTTTCTCCTGATAGAGATCTGTCCACCGCTATACCTGAGCGTTCAGGGTAAAAATATCCATATTCGTCCATCAATTCCTTAAGATAGTCACTAAGATTCTTGCCTGTTGAAGCAATTATCTCAATAGCAAGTAAAAGTCCGAATATTGCATCTTTTTCAAGCGTATGATTATATCCTGATATGCCATCAGACTCTTCAAATGCTATGATCGCCTTTTCGAGAGAAGTGCTAATAAGGTATGGCCTGAAATTCTTAAAGCCAACTTTTGTCTCCCTGACAGGTATTCCTAAACCCTTTGCAACTGCATTTACAAAATTACTTGTAGCTACTGATTTTACAACAATTCCATCAATTTTTTTATATGTATACAGAAAATGAAGAGCTATAGTCCCGAAATAATTTATTGGTATCTGCATCTTTCCATCAGCTAATCGAATACGGTCTCCGTCAGGGTCCATTATCGCACCAAGTGTAAATTGTGCATCAGTTTTACTCAAGATTCTCTCAATCCCTTCCATATTCTTTTCGCTAGGTTCTGGCGCAATTCCTCCGAAAAGAACATCATCTTCTGTTCTTAGATAAATGATCCTGTTACTCTCTCCCAGGATTTTCTGCATACGTCCACGCGTGGCGCCATACACATTATCAATACATATTAGATATGAATCATTTTTAAGAAAATCTCTTATCTTATTAAGGTCTATTGTCTTTCTTCGTTGAATATATTCAATATAAAGTTTTGTCAAATCAACTTTGTCAATTTTCTCTGGTTTTACTGAAGGTAGCACAATTTTTTTCTCAACCAGGCCGTTTGCAATGTTTTCTATTGCTTTAGTTATTTCAGGACCTGCAGGTCCTCCATCTGACGGATTGAATTTAAAGCCTGCATAATTTGATGGATTATGTGAAGGCGTGAGATTAATTGAGCATGCGGCCTGCAACATCTCAATTCCTGTTGAAAACTCAGGTGTTGTTGCTTCTCCTGCATACCAGGTTTTAATTCCTTCTTTTTGCAACATTCCAAGAACTTCCATCGCAAATTCAGAACCAAGAAATCTGTTATCATGCCCAACGATAACTCCTCTTTTCTGAATCTCTTTAAAATCGGATACTCCGATCGCATTCATTATAGAATCTTCCTGCATTTTAAACATCTCTATGATTGCGGCAGTGACAATACGAAGGTTATTGAAAGTAAAGTCAGTTCCGATCTCACCTCTCCATCCTGATGTACCGAATACAATTTTTGACGGTTCTGTGTTTTCTCTTGCAAAACGTTCTATCTGAGCAAGCAGATTTCTATTTTTTGCTGAATCAGATAAAATTTCTTTCCAGCAAGAAGCAGCACTATTAAATGTTGCTATAATCTTAGACATCTTACATTCATTTAAAATTAATTTTTCTTTTTTAACTGATCCGCAACAGCTTTTGTAGCACGCTGAACAGCTTCGGGATCACCGAGATAGTAGTGACTGATAGGATTTAAATCGTCGTCGAGTTCATAAACCAGAGGTATTCCCGTTGGAATATTAAGATGCACTATATCCTGATCAGAAATCTTATCGAGATATTTAACAAGAGCACGAAGACTATTTCCATGTGCCGAGATAAGAACACGTTTGCCAGCTCGGACAGTCGGTGCAATTGTTTCATGCCAATAGGGAAGAAAACGAGCAACTGTGTCTTTCAGCGATTCGCTTAGGGGTATCTCTTCTGGTTTTAAATCTGCATAACGAGGGTCATTTCCGGAGTATCTTGGGTCATCTGGTGTTAAAGGAGGTGGGGGCATGTCATAACTTCGCCGCCATAGCTTAACCTGCTCTTCGCCGTGTCTTTCAGCCATCTCAGCTTTATTAAGACCTTGAAGAGCTCCGTAGTGACGCTCGTTCAATCTCCAGCTGTTTAATATGGGGATCCACATCAGGTTCATCTCCTCGAGCACAATCCATAAGGTTTTAATCGATCGTGATAGCACAGATGTAAAAGCAATATCAAATATATATCCTTCTTTTTTCAGCAGACGTCCTGATTCAATCGCTTCCTGAATCCCTTTTTCTGAAAGCTTTACATCTGTCCATCCAGTAAATCGGTTTTCCTTGTTCCAGATGCTTTCTCCGTGACGAAGTAATACAAGTTTTTTCATACTATCACCTCTTGTAATTTTAAAAAATATCATATTACGATTTTTTAATCAATTATTTAAAACATTTGATTAACCCGGAAATGCAAATTGAATAATGCAGATGTTGTGAGAAAATTTATTTAACAATAAACAACCTTTTTCACAATTAATTGCGTGTCAAATCTATTATCTCCATGCGATTGTTTGCTTCAGGATGCTTTGATGAAGGTCCCTCTGTAAGAATGGCAAGTTTCCCCTCAACTTCATACATATTTAACCAATTTCTAACATATTCATTCCAGTTATCAGGATGCTCAGGCTCCCATACAGGATAAATACCATAAGAAAAAAGAAGACGCTGGCAGGTTTTCTCCAGAGAACTTACAGCAGTAATCCAAACAGGAAGTCTGAAGCGGGCTATACTTCTTGCAGTAGCACCGCTTCGCGTCGGCACAAAAACCGCAGCTACAGATACATGCTCTAAGGCATTTTCGACACTTAAAGAAATGATGTCAACAAGGCTTATCTTATCTTCACGATTTGATGATTTTAAAAATTCTTTTAGCTCGAGTCTGTTTAAATGAGGCTCAGTCATTGCAGCTATCTTTGCCAGCATCTCTACAGCTTCAACTGGATAGATACCCATAGCTGATTCGCCTGAAAGCATGACACAGTCTGTTCCGTCAAAAATTGCATTCGCAACATCTGTTGCCTCAGCTCTGGTAGGCCTTCTATTATTAGTCATAGACTCTAACATTTGGGTTGCAGTTATAACAGGTTTAGCAAGAAGGTTTGCCTTGCGCATAAGTTTCTTTTGAACAATTGCAATCTGTTCAATAGGTATTTCAACTCCAAGATCTCCGCGTGCTATCATTATTCCATCAGAAACATTTAAAATCTCTTCTATCTTATCGAGGGCTCTTGAACGTTCAATTTTTGCTATGATATATGGACAATATCCCATGTCTGCTGCAGCTTTGCGAACTTTCTCGATATCATCTGCACTTTCTACAAATGACTGGCTTATTGCGTCAATACCATATTCACTTGCAAATTTCAGACAATTATAATCGTTATCTGTGAATGCACTGATACCCAGAGCAATACCTGGCAAATTAATACCTTTTCTGGATCTAAGCTCACCACCAACAATAACTCTGCAGTAAACATCAGTATCAACAACTTTCTCTACCTCAAGCTGTATAATTCCATCATTTAAAAAAAGTGTGTCATTAGGTTTTACAACATCAGGAAGTCTCTCAAACGTTACAGAAACTCTATTGAATTCACTTATACCACCTTTAGCGGTAAGAATAAAAATATCTCCAGACTTAAGCATCAATGGTTCTCTTGCAAGTCTCCCGATACGTATTTTTGGACCAGGAAGATCTGCCATAATAGCAATTCGTCTCCCTGTTCTATGAGCCACTGCACGGATATTTTTGATAGTCTTTGCATGGGAAGAAAAATCACCATGCGAAAAATTCAGCCGGGCGATATTCATCCCTGCCCTGATCATCTTTTCCATAATCTCAGGAGATTCAGATGCCGGACCGATTGTGCAGATAATCTTTGTCTTATTCGTTGGAAGTTTCATACTCTTTTTATTTTTGCTATAAAAATAATTATAACTGTAATTATAAAATATATGAAAAAAACATAACTGTCCAATTCCAATCATCTTTATTTATTTTTAAAGTATATATACACTATAACCATGAAGAGATTGATTACTCCAAGAATGGAGCGATGTATCGGATGTTATTCATGTTCTCTCGCTTGCGCAAGGCTTATTCACAAACGCCTCTCATGGGAAACTGCTGGCATCCGGATATTCACATCTGGTGGCTTATCTACAAATTTCGAGGCAAAGACATGCCTTGCCTGTAATCCTGCTCCTTGTGTTCAGGTCTGTCCTACAGGAGCATATTCACAAAGAAAAGGAGGAGGAGTAATAGTAAGAAAAAACCTATGCATCAGATGCGGTGAATGCGCTAAAGCATGTCCGGTTGATGCCATATATCTTGACCAGACAGGAGAGCCCTTTGTCTGCATTCATTGCGGGAAATGTATTCCATTTTGCCCTCATGATTGCCTTGAATTAGAAGAGATTGAAGTTGCCGCTGGCAAGGTAAATAAAAAGGAAGAGACAGATTAATGATCAGGGATCATTTCAGAGTACTCAATATAGATCTTTCAAACAGCAGGGGAACAGTAGTAGAAATTGACGGAAGAAATGAATTGGCTGGGGGAAGTGGACTGGCAGCACTTTTATTCAATAAATATGGACATCCTGAAAAAACATGGGATGACCCTGATCAACCGATTATCTTCGCAATAGGTCCACTAACAGGTTATTTTCCATTAATGAGCAAAACTGTATGCTCATTCAAATCTCCCTATCATAATCAATATGCAGAAAGCCACGCAGGTGGCCGTTCAGCACTAACTTTGAGATTTGCAAATCTCGATGCCATTGTAATTACTGGAAAAGCAGAGAAACCCTCCTGTGTTTCAGTCGGCTCACGTCATCTTGACATTAAAGAGGTGCACTATCTCTGGGGTATGGATGTTTCAGCAACCGGGAAAATGCTCAGGCGTATGTTCAAAGGCTCAGGTCATCGAAGTATCCTTCGTATAGGACCTGCAGGCGAGCGATGCTCTCCAATAGCCTGCATCAATGCTGATACATATCGCCATTTTGGCAGACTCGGTGCTGGTGCTGCTATGGGTTCTAAGAATTTAAAGGGTATCATTATTCAGGGCGATGCATCATTTGTCCTGCCAGAAAATAAGGAATATCCAGCGCTGTTTGAAGAAATTCATAAAAAAATGACTGATACAGATATGATGAGCAAATACCATAATCTCGGGACACCTGCTAATGTTTCAATGCTGAATGATATAAGAGCACTTCCCTGTAGAAATTTAAAAAAAACAAGTGACCCTGAAATAAGTGGAATTACAGGAGAGCATTTTGCAGAGATTGCATTATTACGCAATGCTGCATGTGCAGGCTGTCCTGTTGGATGCATACATATTGGATTTGTTAGAGAAAAATTTGAGGCCGAGAATAGATATTTTTACCGTCAGGTATCATATGACCATGAACCGATTTTTGCTACAGGGTCCATGCTTGGAGTATTTGATTGTTTTTCGGTTCTAAGAATTTTAGACACTGTCGAGAAGATGGGACTTGATGTAATATCTACAGGGGTATCACTTGCATGGGCTACCGAGGCACTGGAAAAAGGAATTATCACTGAGAAAGAAACGCTCATTCCTTTAAAATTTGGAGATACAGAAAAATACAAAGAAGCCATTATCCATCTTGCAAAGGGGACGAATGAGTTCTATCAATTGCTTGCGAATGGCACTCTCAAAGCTGCAGAAAAATATGGTGGAACTGATTTTTCATGCGTGCTCGGACAGGAGATGGCAGGCTATGCTACTGGTGAGGTGTTCTTCACATCACAGGCTTTAGGTTTCCGTCATTCACACCTTGATGCAGCAGGTTATAGTTATGACCTTAAAGCTAAAGATAGAAAGGTAGAAAAGGCTGTGGACTTCCTTATAAAAGATGAGGAGATTAGAGTATTGCTTACTTCAATGGTTGCCTGTCTTTTTGCACGCGAAGTTTACACTGAAACTCTGCTTACAGACTGTCTGAAAGCTGTAGGTTATAATATGCTGTCAGAAAATATTAATAATATTGCACAGAATGTTAGAAAAATACGCTGGAAGACACGTATTTCAACAGGATACAATCCCGAAGATGTTAAGATACCCCGGCGTTTTACTGAAACAGAGACTTCACGTGGAATGGTTGATAAAGATTTTCTTGATGCTTTAAAAAAAGAATATGCGAGAAGAATAAAAGAGATTGTTCAGTAGAGGAATGTGATGCTCGATAAGATAAATCCTACAACTACAAAAGCATGGAAAAAACTTCAGGTACATTACAGGACTATGAAAAATAGATCAATGAGAGACATGTTTCTCATTGATCCACGCAGGTTTGATAAATTTCATATAACATTTGAGGATATGACTGTTGATTATTCGAAAAATATTGTGACAGAAAAAACAATGAATTTGCTTCTCGATCTCGCTTACGAATGCAGAGTAAAAGATGCCGTCGAGAAAATGTTCAGTGGGGATAAAATAAATGAGACAGAAGGCCGTGCAGTTCTACATATTGCTTTACGAAACCGCTCTAATACCCCAATCTATGTTGATGGCAAAAACATAATGCATGAAGTAAACACTGTACTGGAACAAATGAAGAGCTTTTCAGCAAGTATTATTAATGGTGAGTGGAAAGGCTTCACAGGAAAACCTGTCTCAGATATTGTCAATATCGGAATAGGAGGTTCGGATCTGGGGCCTCTGATGGTCACCGAAACTCTTAAGCCATACTGGAAACCACATTTGCACACACATTTTGTTTCAAATATAGACGGTACTCATATAACTCAAACACTGAACAAACTCTCTCCAGAAACAACACTTTTCATGATTGCATCAAAGACCTTTACCACACAGGAGACGATGACCAATGCACATACAGCGAGAAAATGGTTTCTTGATTCTGCTAAGGATGAATCATTTATAAAAAACCACTTCGTTGCGATCTCAACAAATGAAAAAGAGGTCATAAAATTTGGGATAGACAAGAAAAATATATTCAGGTTCTGGGACTGGGTCGGGGGAAGATATTCACTCTGGTCTGCTATCGGTCTTTCAATAGCATGCACCATAGGATTTGATAATTTTGTTGAACTTCTCGATGGAGCTCACTCTATGGACAATCACTTCCGGAATACTCCTTTCGAAAAAAATATACCTGTAATACTCGCATTAATTGGCATATGGTATAACAATTTCTTTAACGCAGAAACAGAGGCAATACTACCCTATGATCAGTATATGCATAGATTTCCTGCCTATTTTCAGCAGGGTAATATGGAAAGCAATGGCAAATCTGTTGATAGAGAAGGTAATGAGGTTACATATCAGACCGGTCCGGTAATCTGGGGTGAACCTGGAACAAACGGTCAGCACGCTTTTTATCAACTCATTCATCAGGGAACAAAATTAATACCATGTGATTTTATCATCCCTGCAATAAGTCATAATCCAGTAGGAGAACATCATCTAATATTACTATCTAACTTTTTTGCACAAACTGAAGCACTTATGAAAGGGAAGACACGGGAAGAAGTATTTGATGAACTTAAAGCAGCAGGCATGGATGACGAGGGAATAAAAATGCTACTACCATTCAAAGTCTTCAAAGGTAACAGACCAACCAATTCAATACTTGTCAGAAAGATCACACCGAGAACTCTTGGAAGCCTTATCGCAATGTATGAACATAAGATATTTGTTCAGGGCATAATATGGAATATATTCAGCTTCGATCAGTGGGGTGTCGAATTGGGAAAACAACTTGCAAAAAAGATTTTACCAGAACTCCGTGACGATAGCATCATATCATCACATGATTCATCAACAAATGGATTGATTAACAGGTATAAGGAATTAAGAAAATCTTAACATTATTATAAATATTACCATACCTCCACCAGAATTCTGGATAGACTGGTGGGACTTCAATCATTGCAAGCCATCGCTCCTCTGATAGTTCTGAACAAACAGAAAGGTGGCTGAAAAGACATAATTTAATATTCGTTTTAATAGATACAGAATGTCATGCTGTTGTAGATGACTCTCCTCACATTCTGGCAAAAGCGGTTGAGAAGGGAGTATGTGCCGCAGGACTGATTTTTCCATGGAATAAGAATATAAGAAATAATGGTTATAACTATGTCAAAACCTCCATGAAATTCTGTGATATATTCTTTTTTTTTCAAACCCAGAGCATATAACCAAGTTATTTGGCTTAATCTCTTGACAATAAAGAAGATACTTTATTACATTTTTGCATGAATAAAAGAACTATTATTCTGTTAACAATGATTATTTCCTTTATCTGGGTATCTTCAGCACACTCTAATTTATGTATAGGTTGCCATCCTGATATAGGAAAAGGTCACAACTATATCCATTCAGCGGTGAATATAGGATGTGAATCATGCCACAAAATTATTACCGGGAAAGAACATCCTGATGGAAAAAATAGCATAAAACTTAAATCTGATCTGCCTGAACTTTGTTTTCACTGTCATAAGAAATCAAAATTTACAAAAAAGTATGTTCATATGCCAATTGATAAAGGCATGTGCATTTTATGTCATAATCCACATCAATCAGATAATAAGAATCTATTGCTCTTTAATGAACCTCGGGAAGTATGTTATAGATGTCATGCAAAGGAAAAGTTCAATAAAAAATATGCACATAAGGTAGCAGAGGGAGGATGTGGTATAAGATGTCATAGCCACCATTCAAGTGATTATCCCAAGCTCCTTTCGTCAAATATAAATGATATGTGTTCAGGATGTCATCTCGAACAAAATTCAGGTATACATATTGTCTCACTTCCGAGAGGTAAAGTTCATCCTATTTATCTGAAAAAAGATCCCGGAAACAAAACAAAAGAGATGACATGTATAAGTTGCCATAATCCACATGGTTCTAAATATCGCAAACTTTTTACCCATAAGAATATCTGTAATAGATGTCACAGGTCTTTTTGAACCTATATTCAAGATCCTGGCGGTCCCAACGGGATTCGAACCCGTGTTTTAGCCTTGAGAGGGCTACGTCCTGGGCCCCTAGACGATGGGACCAATTGGCTGGGGAGAGAGGATTCGAACCCCTGTAAGCAGATCCAGAGTCTGCCGTCCTGCCGCTGGACGACTCCCCAAAAATTAATTCTTCAGAAAGTGTTTTTACTATATCATAAAATTTAAAAGCCCTTCAATAAAACCCCACATTATTGACAATCATTAATAAAAATAAGTATCATGTAATTAAAGAAAGGTAAAAAAGATGTTCGAGAAGTTCACAGAACGCGGAAGAAGAATAATCATATATGCAAAAGAAGAAGCTGAAAAAAGACAGAATGACTATCTTGGAACTGAACATTTATTACTCGCAGTTTTGAAAGAAGATGATGGACTTCCAATCGCCATTCTAAAAAGAATGGGCATAACACCTGAAGAAATCCGGCTTGAAATTGAGAGAAATCTTCCTCAAGGAACAAACATTATGACCTTCGGCGATATTCCATTTACTCCAAGGGCAAAAAAAGTTTTAGAGCTTGCAGTTGAAGAGGCACGTCTTTTAGGACACAACTATATAGGCAGTGAACATATCTTCCTTGGCCTTATCAGAGAAGAGGAAGGTATTGGAGGCAAAATCTTACGGAGCTTTGGTGCAAATCTGCTCGGAGCAAGGCAACTCACTATTAATTTCTCGATAAGGGCACACTCACATGTAAAAGAGAAAAGGAGCACTACACCAGCACTCGATGAGTTTGGAAGAGACCTCACCCTTCTTGCAAAAGAAGGTAAATTAGATCCTGTAATAAGCAGAGAAGATGAGATAGAAAGGCTCGTTCAAATATTAGGTAGGAGGATTAAAAATAATCCAGTTATTATCGGTGAGCCAGGTGTTGGAAAAACTGCAATCGTAGAAGGTCTTGCCCAGAAAATTTTTTCTGGTAATATCCCTGATAGTCTTATTGGAAAACGTATAGTTTCTCTTGATCTCGGGGCTTTAATTGCTGGAACAAAATATAGAGGCCAATTCGAAGAAAGACTTAAAATCGTCATGAAAGAAATTATACAGTCAGACAATGTAATTCTTTTCATTGATGAACTTCATACACTGATAGGAGCAGGCGCTGCTGAAGGTTCTGTAGATGCATCGAGTATGCTTAAACCAGCCCTATCGAGAGGTGAGATAAAATGTATTGGTGCAACAACACCTGATGAGTATAGAAAGCATGTGGAAAAGGATGGTGCTCTTGAACGCCGTTTTCAGCCAATTTATATTCAACCACCGAGTGTTGAAACAACTATAAATATTTTAAAGGGTCTCAAATCAAGATACGAATCCTTCCACAAGGTAAAGATAACTGATCAAGCAATAGAAACAGCTGCACGACTTTCTGACAGATATATAACTGATAGATATCTTCCTGATAAAGCAATAGACGTGATAGACGAGACAGGCTCAAGAATTAAACTTAAGAAATATACCCCTCCGCAGGATCTTAAAGAACTTGAAACTGATATTCAGAGATATACAAAAGAAAAGAATTTATATATAAAGCTCCATGACCTTGAAAAAGCATCTTCAATCCGTCTGGAAGAAGAGAGACTCAGGCGACTGCACGAACAGCTGCATAAACAGTGGGTAGATAATCTCAATAAAGAAATTCCATCTGTGACTGAAGCAGATGTTGAATACACTGTTTCCAAAATGACGGGGATTCCTCTTTCAAAACTCGAAGAGAAAGAGTCAGAGAAACTGATCAGGATGGAAGAAAATTTACACAAGAGGATTGTTGGGCAGGAAGAGGCAATTAAGGCTGTTTCACGGGCAATCAGGAGATCGCGTGCGGGTCTTAAATCCAGCAAGAAACCAATAGGATCATTCTTCTTCCTTGGCCCTACCGGCGTTGGAAAAACAGAACTTGCAAAGGCATTAGCATGGTTTTTATTTAATGATGAGAACTCCCTCGTAAAGATAGATATGTCAGAATATATGGAACGCTTTAATGTCTCAAGGCTAACTGGAGCACCTCCGGGATATGTAGGTTATGAAGAAGGAGGACAGCTAACAGAAAGAATTAGAAAGAAACCATATTCTGTTGTGCTTTTCGATGAGATAGAAAAGGCTCATCCAGATGTTTTCAATATTTTACTTCAGGTGCTGGACGAAGGAGTGCTCACCGATAGTTTTGGTAGAAAAGTAGATTTTAAAAACACTGTAATAATTATGACTTCAAATCTTGGTGCGCGTCTCATTGAAAAGGCAACGCCACTCGGCTTCCAGATGAACACCTCTGATGTCGTGTACGAAAAGATAAAGGAAAATGTCCTTCATGAACTAAAAAAGACTTTTAATCCAGAGTTCCTCAATCGAGTTGATGAAACGGTTGTATTTCATCCACTCGAAAAAGATCAAATTCTATCTATAATTGATCTCCTTGTTGAAGAAACAAATAGAATGTTGATTGATCAGGATCTGATTATTGAAGTATCAGCCGAGGTTAAGGAATGGATTTTGAAGCGTTACTACCAGCCAACTTACGGTGCAAGACCTATGAGAAGAGCAGTTCAGAAAGAGATTGAAGATCCCCTCTCTGAAGAGCTCCTCAAGGGTAGATTTAAGGATATCCACAAGATTAACGTGATTCTTGAAGGTGATAAACCAGTATTTATTGAAGCAGAAGAAGCTGTCTCAATTTTTTCTGGTGCCAATTAAAAATTTCAAAGAGTGAAACAGAAAACCTTAATTATAACTATTGTTATTTTTTTAGCAGTCTTTATTGGTTTTTTTGCAATTACTCACAATGATATACCTGAAAAAGCTGCTGTCGGAAATCCTGTCCCTGACATCGAACTCATTGATGTGAATAGAAATACATTAAAGCTTTCAGACCTCAAGGGTTCCGTAATATTTGTCAATTTCTGGTCAACATGGTGCACCTCTTGTATTGATGAAATGCCATCTATGGAGGTCTTATTCGACAAATTCTCACAGAACAATAAATTCAGAATGGTAACCATTATATTTAAAGATAACGAGACTAATGTATTTAATTTTATGAAACAGAATGCTTATTCATTTCCTGTATATTTCAATCCTGATGACTCTGCTGCAAGAAAATTTGGTATAACAGGAATCCCTGAAACATTTATTATTGATAAAAAAGGGATATTAAGGAATAAGATTATAGGACCACAACAGTGGGATTCTCCATCTATTTTAAATGCAATGGAAGCTTTAATCAATGAACCTGTCTGATGGGGAAGATAAAACCTCCTGAACCTTCACTTCTTTTTATTGCTACTCTATACACTGATTCGGCTATATTCGAAAATGCAGAAACAATATTGGAAAATACTTTTGGTGGAATTCTATTTGCAAGCCAACCTTTTCAATGGGATTATTCTTCTTATTACCGTGAAGAACTTGGTTGGCCAATATTCAGAAGATTTATTTTTTTTAAAAATATTATAGACCCTTGTGCTATTACCGATATAAAGCTTCGGACTAATGAAATTGAGGAAAGTCTCTCCTTGAATGGGAAAAGACGAATAAATCTCGACCCTGGATATCTGACTCTTTCAAAAATAGTTCTTGCATCTACTAAAAATTATGCTCATCGCATTTATTTAGGAAAAGGTATATATGGTGAAGTCACACTAATCTATAAAAACAACACATATAGTCCTCACCTTTTTACATATAGGGATTATCAGGATAAAATCTCTATTGATATATTCCTAAATATGAGAGATTCTTTAAAAAAGATGATTGCCTGAAAATTATTAGTAAAAAAAACCTCATAAGAATGAATTTACAACAGATTTTTTTGATTGTTAAAATATAAATAATTATTAACATGCAGAAAGGAGATAAAATGAGAGTAGCAAAATATGGTGATCTTATAAAAATGAATTATACGGTAAAACTTGAAGATGGGACAGTTTTTGACAGCACTTTAAATGATGAACCAATGAAAATCGCTTTAGGATCTGGGCAGGTGTTCCCGGATATAGAGGAGGCATTAATCGGTATGACTCCAGGCTCATCCAAAACTATAAAAATTCTTGCGGAGCAGGCATTCGGCCCTCACATAAAAGAATTAGTTGTAGAAGAAGATAGGAATACATACCCTGCTGATTTTAAATTCGAAGTTGGACAATATTTGCAGTTATCTCAAGAAGGTTCTGATCATAATCTTGCAACTGTAGTTAAAGTGACTGACAAAACTGTAACACTTGATAAAAATCATCCATTAGCAGGAAAAGATTTGACTGTAGACATCGAGCTTGTAGAAATTTTATAACTACCACTTTATAAAAATATTTGCGTTTTGAGGAAATTTTTCAAAGCTACTACATCTACATTATTTTAATTGCATTTTTGGGTCAACACATTTTTAATAGCTAAACTATATTTTTTATACATCATTATTTGACATATCATAAACTATAATGTATATTAGTGTATATGCGAACTTTAAAAAAGAAACCCATACAGATTTATATTGAGCCGAAACAGGAAGTGCTGCTCGAGCAGCTCGCCAGGGAAAGAGGCTCTTCAAAGGCGGAAATAATACGTCTGAGTATTGACAAATATATCAGTGAGTTGCCGATAGAGAAAGATCCTGCTATGGGCATTATAGGGCTCGGGAAATCAGGGAAAAAAGATATATCAGAGAAACATGACATTTACATAGCAGAGCATGTGTCCGGTTACGGGAAGAAAAAGAGGAAATAATGTATCCGGAGCATATATTTGTCGACACAGGCGCATTGTTTGCGCTCGCAGACAAAGATGATTCGCATCATAAAGAGGCAACCTTAATTTTTCCTTCGCTTTTGAAAACATACAAAGGGCTCATCACAAGCAACCTCGTAATAGCTGAGTCTTATATTTTAATCTTAAAAAATCTGGGACATACCGCAGCAATTAAATTCCTTGAGAGAATAGGTAGCAGTCCAAGGATTATCCGGATTTATTCAACGCCTGACACCGAGGCAAAAGCAGAGAAAATCCTGAAGAAATATCAGGATCAGGATTTCAGCTATACAGACGCTGTCAGTTTCGTGATAATGAAAATGCACAGGATAAAGAAGTCCTTTTCCTTCGATAAGCATTTCAGCACCATGGGTTTTACAGGGCTTCCTTGAAGCAATACCAGACCGATATCTTTTTTCAAGAGGGGTGCAGGGGTTTGTTAATATATTAGAAAGACATGAAAAATGAAGATAGGTTTAATTTTCTTCTACTACTGAAACAAGAAAATCCTCAAGCGCAGTTATACATGTTCTGTCATAATAAATTAGATGCTTTTTTTCTTTTATCCTATCGGCTAAATTTTTTCTCAATTCTATATTGTTTCCGAGACTTACAGCTATTTCAACATATTCATCAACTGATTTAGAAATTGTCTCTTGCATCTGCATCATGGTCAGTATGGCTGCGCAATGTCTTTGGCGCATTAGACTCCCGGGGAATGTTACCACAGGTAAATTACATGCTATTGCTTCGAAAGTCGAATTGTTTGCAGACCAGCCAATACTGTCAAGAAATATGTCAGAAATACTATTAAGCCCATAATATTGTTCCTGATTTAGACGCGGAAGAAAAACAACAAAATCATCTGCATTTAAACCAAATTGATTAAATATCTGAGAAAGACGCAATCGAAACTGTTTTGTTATAAGATCACTTTTATTGCAAATAAACAGAAACTTACAATTCCTCACCTTTTTAGCAATCATAGGGAAAACCATATCGTATTGTGGAAGATATGTAAATAAAGAATGACTGCATAAATACAAAACTGAGTCTTTACTTAATCCAAAAGTTTGACGATTTATATTTACAGTAGAAAATTCAAAAGGTATGTAATAAAAACCAAGATTCGGCAAACGAATCAATCTTTCAGTATAATGCTCATCAGCATCAGAAGGCTCCATCAAATCACTGCTGAGGTAATAATCGATAGTTGGAAAACCAGAAGTATCAGGATGCCCCAGAGAAACACATTGAACTGGAGCCAACTTTAGTGCTGCGAGTCTGACAATCAATGGATCCATTCCAATCTCTGGATATATTATTACGTGAAGATTGTCATTGCGGATAATTTGGCATAGTTCTTCAATAGAGTATATACCCTGGACAAAATTTGTGAAATACTGCTCAGCATCTTCTGTAACTTTCTCTCTAACTTTTCCAGTATAGTATCCGTAAAGACTAAACCTTTTTCTGTCTATATTTTCAACCCATCCTCTTAAAGGTATCTTCCAGACTGAATGCCAATAAAAGAAACTTGATATTATGCCAACCCTAAGTTTTTCTCCATGCACATATCGAGGCTTATCAGTACATCTTGCAAATTGGGGATATCTTAACCCCATTATTTTGCAGACAATGTTTCCATAAATTGATTGCAGTTCACGATTGTTTAATCCTTGACACGCAAGTAAAAAAGGCGTCTGACTGCCTACAGACCTTGCAGCAATATCAATATCCTGAGGCGATTTAAGTGGTATATTATTTTGTAATTTTATTAACTCGTTATAATATTTTCCCCTGCAAGCTTGAATTTGTTCTTCATTGTGATATATTTCAGGTAACTGTGACATGCATCGAGCCCAGAGTGGCAATGCATAATTTGGCGCATAAAAAAGTGCTTGATCATAAAAAGCGATTGCCTCATTCAACAGCCCTCTTTGTTTCCAAATAGTTCCCAAATTATAATATGCATCCGCATATCGAGGGTTAAGACTTAAAGTTTTTTGAAAGCAAGATACAGCTTCGTCAAATTCTTCTTTTTCCTGATAAGCAACTCCAAGATTATAATTTATTTCTGCAATATTAGAATTTAGTTGAATTGCTTTTACATAGTAGCTTATTGCTTCTTCGAGATGACCTTCCTCATGCATTAAGATTCCTAAATTATAATAAGAGATCGCATCATGATGATTAATCTGTATTGCCTCTCTAAAATAATATTTCGCAGAGGTATAATCTTTTATTTGGTAATAAATTGCACCGAGTAGTCTGAGAACATCAATGTTGTCAGGTTGTTCTATAAGTATTTTTCTACAAATTCTTTCTGCTTCCTTTAAATTTCCAGATTGATAGTTTTCAAAAGCTGATTGAATTTCTTTATTTATATTCATAACATGTTCAATATTACTAATTTGACGAACCTCCTTGATATGCTTAATTATGCAGATTCTATTTTTTTAATTGCCTTATTCGGGTTTAATCACGTATCCAAGTGCATTTTCGAATTCATAGAGATGTGTTCTGAAGAATTCTTTTACTTTATCCCAGGTTACAGTTTTATCCAGTAATAAGGGGTCAGGATTCCTATCAGCATCCTCAAAATAGACAACACCTTTAAGAAGATGGAAATAATTTACCTTTTTACCAAATTTTTTATAAGCATAATTGATAACATTCTTAATCCCTAATTTTTGGATGCCAAAATAAAGCAAAGGAAAAAGCAATATGCCATCATAACAAATAAACGAGGTTTTTACACCCTCAAGAATACAATGTAGAGCTCCTTGATGACGTATTTCACCTCCAATGGATAAATTATTTTTTTTAATTTGAAATTCAATCAAATCCTTTCTAAAAAAGTTTCTCATCCACAGAAAATCATCAATGTCACCGTACTCCAGAATTCTTTCAATAATAAAAAACCAGTCATTTTCTGAGGAGAGTTTTTCTGTGTCAACATCCCAAAAAAGTGTTTTTTTATGAAGGGTTTCCATTGCTTTTATTATATCATAAACCATTGTTGTTCAATATAATCTAAATTCATTAACTACCCCAAATAAATCCATCAGAGGTTTGAGTTAAAACAATGTTTTTGTTATAATTCAATCAAAAATAGTATACGGAAAAGACAATGAAGACAACCGAAGAGAGAATCGATAAGCTCGAGATAACTTTGCAGGAATTTATAAAAAGTGTTGGTATAGAGTTCAATAAACTCTATAACTCACAGATGAGGACAGAAGCAGAACTTAGAGATTTCAAAGACGAAATGAAAGATTTCAAAAACGAAATGAAAGATTTTAAAAACGAAATGAAAGATTTTAAAAACGAAATGAAAGATTTTAAAGAAGAGATGAAAGCCTTCAAAGAAGAGATGAGGCAAGACCGTAAAGACATGAACAAGAAATGGGGTGAAATATCAAATAAACTTGGAACACTTGTAGAGGACATAATATCACCTGCTTCAAGACCTGTAATAGAAAATTATTTCAATTGTGAACCCGTATTTAAATCAGACAACATACTTAAAAAAATAGATGGAAAATATTATGAAATAGACGTGCTCCTGACATGTAAAGACAAAGTATTTATGATAGAGGTTAAATCAAGCCCGAAAATAGAGCATGTCGATAAATTTATAGAAAAGTCAAAAGATTTCTTTGCATTCTTCCCGGAATATAAAGGCAAGAAACTTATCTTAATCCTTGCAAGCCTTACATTCCCTGAGAATGTTATCGAATATGCAAGCAAATTAAGCACATATGTAATGGCATACAGGGAATGGGAGTATATGGATATATTGAATTTTGACAAAATAAAAAAGAACTAAACTTGTTTCCCCGCCAAAAGAATACTTACAATTCAGTATGGCTAAGATTTCGAATAAACCAAGATATTGCCTTTTCTTCATTAATTTGTAAAAATAATAAAAAATCTTTTTTGTCTTAATAAGAATATTCATTGCTTATACATTAATTATAAAAAATGGAGAACGCTGTCCAAAATATCAAACAATTAATCGACTCAGGAAATCTTGATGAGGCTGAACGTGCCATTACAGATGCTTTAAATCAGGATCATGATTCTATGGAACTCCTTGCTCTTAAGGCTGAACTTTCACTAAAGCTCGGATCAGATTTGTGGGAAAAGGGAGATGTTGACAGAGCCATTGACTATCTTACTCAAGCATTAGAAATTAACCCTTCTGACAGGAATATAGTTTTAAAATGCGGAGAGGTATTGACTTCTCTGGAACAGATTGATTCTGTAAAGAACCTCTATTCATCCTATCTCGAAAAAAATCCAGATGATGAAGAAATAGTGCAGGCTTTGAAAAATCTGGACATAGTCTCTACAGTCTCAGAGTCTAATGCTTTTGAAGATATTCAGCAGGATAAAAGGATCAAGGTTTCAGCAATAGTTTCCACTTATAACTCAGAGAGGTTCATAAGTGGCTGCCTTGAAGATCTTGTGAACCAAACGCTTTATCAAAAAGGAGAACTTGAAATAATTGTCGTAGATAGCGGATCACAGCAAAATGAAAAATCAATCGTAGAGGAATTTCAAAAAAATTACAAGAATATTGTATATATCCGCACTGAAGAGCGTGAAACAATTTATAAAGCATGGAATCGTGGAATTAAGGCTGCCAGAGGAAAATATATTACAAATGCTAACGCCGACGATAGACATCGAAAAGATGCTCTTGAACATATGGCATCTATTCTTGATGGGTCACCTGATATTGGTCTTGTATATGCAGATGTCATAATTACTGCAAAAGAGAATGAAACATTCGTAAATCACACTCCTATAGGTGCCTACCGTTGGCTTGATTACAGCAGAGAATTTCTCACACTCGGTTGTTTCGTAGGTCCACAACCCATGTGGCGCAAATCTTTACACGAAAAATATGGATACTTTGATGAATCTTTTACATCCTCAGGTGACTGGGAATTCTGGCTTCGAATCGCTGAAGGAACAGAAATGTTGCATATTCCCGAATTTCTTGGGTTATACCTCTTTTCACCACAAAGTGCAGAACATAGAGATCAGTCGACACGCGTTCAAGAAGATATGCAGATTCGACAGAAATATATTCAAAAATACCTCGCTACATTAGATGACATTGAGTGCGGTTTAAAAAAGGTTGAAGAACTGACTAAAAAAACTGGCGACTATAGACCATATAAACCGATAAAAGATATTCTGAATAAAATGCGAGATGAAATTTTATTAAAAGAACCGGTGCAGGTTTCTTCCTTTGACAGAGATTTTTTGCGAAAATCTAATATACAAAGCTTTAAAAAAGAAGAAAAGCAGAGAATTTCTTTAGATGAAGATAAAATTGCTTATCCAGTTCAATATAAAAAAAGTTTAAATTCGATCATTATTTTTATTTCTAAAGATGCAACTTATCTCAGCAAATGTCTTGAAAGCATCAAGAAGCATACCCCTGAACCGCATGAAATTATCTTAGTGCCTGTTGAAGTTTCTCATGGACATCTACAAGGGTTAGAGGAAATTGTAAAAAAAGATGCAAGCACTCGTATTGTAGGAAACGTGAAGGCCGCGATTGTCACGCACCCTTCGGGTGCTTGCAATGACACCTCCCCTCCTCGTCATTGCGAGGAGCGTAGCGACGAAGCAATCTCTCATAGCAAACTCACTTACCCCGAAGCATTCAATAAAGGCATTGCTGAAGCAAAGGGTGAGTATGTCGTTATTCTAAACGATGATGTGATTGTTACCGAAGGATGGTTATCAAGTATGCTGGAACATTTGAATAGTTCACCGGATGTTGGCATTGTCGCTCCGATGACGGTAAATGTAGATAGGCCGCAGAGGGTAAATACAGTGGTGAGTGGTAAGTGGTTAGTGGAGAGTGGAAAAGAAGCATATAAAGACAAGATTGCCACGCACCCTTCGCGTGCTCGCAATGACAACCTTCACTCTTTTGCCGGGGCTTTCAGGAAACGGAATCGGCATCGACGGATCGAGACAGTAAACCTAAACGGATTCTGCATGTTATTCAGAAGAGATTTGCCGAAGAAAATCGGTTTTATGGATGAAAGACTCGAAATCCCTGACTTTGCAGATAATGATTATTGTCTGAGGTCAGCGGTTGAAGGATACAGGCATATTATTGCTGGAGACGTTTTTGTCTATTCTCATCGAGATAGAACTCTGGCAGGACGGGGCGGTAAAATAGGCTCTTCGCTCCCTAAAATATCCAAACTCTTTTTTGATAAATGGAATAATCTTCATCCTTCGACTCTACTCGGTAAAAAAATGGTGGTTCTAAATTCGATTTCAGCTTCAAATGAGTTAAGACAAAAAGGTAAATATTCTGAAGCTATACAAGTGCTTTCTGCTGTTAAGGAATTGCAACCAGATGAAAATAATTATTACTTCACATTTGTAGAAATTTTAATAGAACAGAATAGATTAACCGAGGCCATTAATATACTTGAAAACATGCCCGAATCGCTAAAAGATAATGCTGACAGGCTTGCTCTAATTGGATATTGTAAAGTTTTAATGAATCAATTAGATGATGCTGAAAAAATTGCAAACAATGCACTTGAGTTAAATAAAACAGCTTCAAGAGCTCTAAACTTAAAGGGATTAATAGCACTTAAAAAAGAAAATTTCCGTGATGCAGAAAATTTCTTCTATCAAGCTATTGAGTCTGACAGAAGTTATAGCGAGCCTTACTTAAATCTCGGTCAGTTAAAATGGGATGAGGGCAAAGAAGAAGAAGCTTTCACACTATATGAAAAGGCATTTATTTTAAATCCAGCACATAATGAGACAATCGATAAATTTTTTGATTCAGCAGTTACTCTCCAAAAATTAGATAACGCTGAAAAAATAATGGGTGAAGCCGTAGACATATACCCTTCACATAAAAAATTGCGCTATTCATTTGCCGAACTTCTTTTGAAACAGGGGAAAAAACACGAAGCTATGGATGTCCTTCAAGAGGCTTTACGCACTTGCGGAATTGATGATGAAACACTCTCGTTTGCCCTGAAGGTAAGACATGAGATAGGACCAAAAGAGATTGTCATAGGGTGGGATGCTAACAATAATAAACAACGAGATCGCCACGCTTCGCTTGCGATGACCAGTAATGAAGGAGATATGATTAAAGCAAAGGGCAAACTTAAGGCTAAAGTTGGAAAAAAGAAAAAAATTAAGAAACCTCGAAAAACACAACAAACTCAAGAAACGCAACAAACCCAATCAACTATTTCTTTATGTATGATTGTAAAAAATGAAGAGAGTAATCTCGTAAATTGTCTCAGCAAAGTCGGTTCTCTTGCTGATGAAATAATAGTTGTTGATACAGGTTCTACTGACAGGACTAAGTATATTGCTGGTGCCTTTGGTGCAAAGGTATTTGATTTTAAATGGACAGATGATTTCTCAGCAGCAAGAAACTTTTCGCTATCAAAGGCTACAGGTGATTGGATACTTATCCTTGATGCTGATGAGGTGATATCGCCAAAGGATCATGAGAGGCTTAAAGAATTAGTAAAGGGAAAAGAAGAAAAAGACGAGATTGCCATGCCCTTCGGGTTAGCAATGACTAATAAAGAAGATGCTCGTGATGACGAATTTAAAAGTGTCGGCGATGACGAAACGAAACCTGCGTATCATGGAACCTCGGAATCCACGAAATTAGTCGCCTATTCCTTTACAACCAGAAATTATAAAAATAACGTCAGTATGGAGTGGACTGCAAATGATGGGCAATATCTTGAAGAAGAGGCTGGAACTGGATGGGTGCCGAGCAAAAAGGTAAGGCTTTTCCCAAACGATAGCCGTATTCGCTTTGAGTCTCCAGTACATGAATTAGTGGAATATTCTTTATTGCAAGCTGGATATGAGATAATAAAGTGCGACATTCCTATACATCACTATGGCAAACTTAATATCGAAAAGCAAAGTTCAAAAAAATTAGATTATTACGAACTTGGAAAGAAAAAGCTCACAGCGAACCAATGGAAGGATTTTGCCCCACTTTATGAAATTGCAGTTCAAACTTCAGAAATCGGGCATCATAAAGAAGCCTTAGAATACTGGAAACAACTTGCAAAGCTTAAACCCGATTTTACAAAAGCATATATTGGCATTGGTATCTCATATTTTGAACTTGGGATGTACGAAAATGCTATTACTGCCATAAAAACTGCCTTAGCTATTGAACCGGATTGCCAAGATGCTTTGATTTTACTATCAAAGTTTGAATTTTGTTCAGGCAATTGTGATACAGCAATTAAATTGCTTGAAAGACTACTTAAAAAAGAACCTTCCTATCCTCCTGCACTTGGTCTAATCTCAGCAGCTTATTTTTGCACTGACAGAAAAAAAGAAGGCTTTATTTATGCTAAAAAGTTGGATGAAACAAATTTTGATGCTTCGAGATTTTTTACAAGTTTCGCATCGACATTAATCAAAAGTGGACAACTAATTTATGCAAATAAACTCGTTGAAGCTGCGATGGAGGGGAATTATGTAACTGAAGAAATACAAACACTTCTTGAGGAATGTAGAAGGAAGCTGAGTGCTGATGAAAGGATGAGATCGCCACGCTTCGCTCTCGATGACACAGCAAAAGCAACCATTTCTCTCTGTATGATTGTTAAAAATGAGGAGGAAAATATTGGGCATAGTCTTTTGAGTGTTAGAGGTTTGGTTAATGAAATAATCATAGTAGATACAGGCTCTACTGATAGGACAAAAGAGATTGCAAAAGAATTCGGCGCTAAAGTTTTCGATTTTAGATGGAATGATAACTTTTCTGAAGCTCGTAATTTTTCACTCTCTAAGGCTACAGGTGATTGGATACTTATCCTTGATGCTGATGAAGTGATATCGCCGAAGGATCATGAGAGGCTTAAAGAATTAGTAAAGGGAAAAGAAGAAAAAGCGAGATTGCTACGTTCCGCTCGCGATGACGAAACGAAACCTGCGTATCATGGAACCTCGGAATCCACGAAATTAGTCGCCTATTCCTTTACTACACGTAACTATATAATGGAACTGAATAATATTGATTGGAAGCCAAATGATGGAAATTATTCCGAAGAAGCAGGAACAGGATGGTTTCCTGGGGAAAAGGTTAGATTATTTCCAAATAAACCTGGCATCAAGTTTGACTTTGCCATTCACGAAAGAATAGAGCCTTCTCTTATAAAAAATGGCATAAAAATCGAAAGTTCTGATATTCCAGTTCATCACTATGGAACACTCAACCGTGAAAGAGAAAATGCAAAGGCACAAATATATTATGAGATGGCTAAAAAGAAGGTTTTCGAGGATAAAAATTCGGACTTTAGAGCATTACATGAGCTTGCTGTTCATGCTTCAAGTCTTGGAAAATTTGAAGAGGCTTTAGAATATCTGGAAAAAGTTTTAGATTTGAATCCTGATTTTGGAAGGGCCTATCTGAGTAAAGGCAACAATCATTTCAATCTTTGTAAATTTAATGAAGCCCTTTCCTCATACATTAAGGCATTAGAGCTCGATTCTGAATTAAAAGAAGCTGTAATACAGGCTGCCTCATGTGAGCTTTACTTAGGGGAATCTGCTCTGGCAGTTTCAAGGCTTGAGAAATTTATTAAAGAAAATCCAGAACACCTTAAGGCACTCGCCCTTTTAGCTCTTGGATATTTCTCTTTACGTAATAAAATAAACGCACAACAAATTATTGAAAAATTAAAAATATTAAATTTTGACTACAAAAATTTCATTTCTCATTATGCAAATACATTGACAAGCTTCGGGCAAATTGATTCTGCTATATCTCTTCTTGAGTCCGCAATCGAGATAGGAAGTGTAGATAAAAAATCTGAACAGCTTCTCTCTACCCTTTATATGATAAAAAGGCTTAATGAAAGCAAATCAAAGGTATCTGTTGTAGTTCTCGCTTCGGATAATTCGGATAATTCAAATAAATGCATTGAAAGTATAAAGAGAAGAACTCTTGAGCCGCATGAGATTGTGATAGTTCCAAAGGAGACTTCACTCTCCCCTCAAGGGAGGGGATTGGAATGGGAACCCCTCGGCAAAGAAGAGGAACACACCCCTGCACCCCTCTCAAGAGGGGAAACACACCCCTGCACCCCTCTCAAGAGGGGAATCCCCTCTCCCCTAACTGGAGAGGGCAAGGGTGAGGGGGAATCGAAACCTCAAAGTAACCTCAACTATGCTAAGGCTGCTAACAATGGCATAAATAAATCATCAGGTGACTATATTGTACTAATCAATGACGATGTGATTGTCACAGACGGCTGGCTTACGGGATTGCTTGAGTGTGCAATGAGTAATCCTGATATTGCTCTGGTGGGTCCTATGATGACGAATGTTGAAGGACCGCAGGGGGTAAATACAGTGGTGAGTGGTAAGTGGTTAGTGGAGAGTGGGAAAGAAGCAATAAGGGAGGAATCAAAGAGTGGTCATTGCGAGGAGCGAAGCAAAGAAGCAATCTCGTCGTTTAGTCAAAAGGACGAAGAAAAAATTACTCCATATGGCTTAATCGGACTTGATGAATTCGCATTATCTTTTAGACAGAAAAATAGATATCGATATGTAGAACAAAAGAAATTAATTGGTGAATGTTTTTTAATCAAACGTGAATTATTAGAAAAGAATGGACTTTTTGATGAACAGTTCCAAACACCCGAATATACACTTGATGATTACTGCCTGAGGGCTTCTTTAAATAATTACAGATCTTTAATAGCAGGGGATATTGTTGTCCATAAGATAGTTCAAGCTGATAAAATAAATGTGGTAAAGATCAGAGAAGACACCATTGCCTATAACAAAATACTTTCTGCTGACAGAAAACATTTCATTGATAAATGGAGCGCAAACGATGTTGATGAAGAAACAAGGAAAAAACTTATTACTTTAAATTCATTACGCTATGCTGATGAACTCGCACAGCAAGGACAAAAAAACAATGCTATTCAAACTATTTATGAAGGATTGAAATATTCCCCTTTTGATGAACGACTACATTTTGCTCTCGTTATGTATATGACAGAAAATGGAAAATATATTGAAGCATACGATATTCTTGAAAAAATGTCAGCAAATCATAAAAAAGACGCAAGATGGTTTGAACTTGCCAGCATCTGTAAAAACGGCATTAACATTTACGATAAAGCAGAAAAATATGCAGATGAAGCTATCAATTTAGATAATAAATATGCGAAAGCCTGGAACCTAAAAGGTCTTATTTACTATAACAAAGGATTATTTGATGAAGCAGAAAAGTTTTTTACTAAAGCAATCGATCTCGACAGAAGTTATGGAGAAGCATACGCAAATTTAGGTGCAATTAAATGGTATAAAAATTATAAAGAAGAAGCAATTAATCTTTTCGAGCGAGCTTTTATCCTATCACCAACAGTTGAAAATGTTGCAATTAATTATCACGCTGTTGCTGTTTCACTTTCACAACAGGAAAGAGCTGAAAAAATATTTGAAGAAGCAATAGACCTTTATCCATCTAATAGAAGACTGAAATACGTGCTTGTTGATCTTCTCTTGCAACAAGAGAAATATGAAGAAGCCATGGAAATTTATGAAGATGCGATGGTAGCTTTTGGAATAGATGATGATACACTTTCTATTGCTCTCGGGATAAGGAATAAAATAGGACCGAAAGACTTAGTTAGGGAGGAATTAAAGGGGGGTCATTGCGAGGAGCGAAGCGGCGAAGTAATCTCCGGTTACTCACCTACTATATCTTTATGCATGATTGTCAAAAACGAAGAAAAATATATAGGCAAATGTCTGCATAGTATAAAGCCTCTTGTTGATGAGATGATCGTTGTTGACACAGGTTCTACTGACAGAACAAAAAACATAGCCAAGGCATTTGGTGCAAAGGTATTTGATTTTGCATGGACAGGTGACTTTTCAGAAGCGAGAAATTATTCGATATCAAAAGCATCAGGAGATTGGATACTTGTGCTCGATGCTGATGAGGTTATCGCACCTTTTGATCAGGATGTTTTAAGAAAATTACTGTCTCTTCCAGCTTACAAATCTGCTGGATTTACTATCACATCGAGAAATTATGTCCTGCCTGTGTCTACTATCGGATGGAGACCGAATGATGGTAGTTATATCAAACAAGAAGCAGGATCAGGCTGGTTTCCGAGTGACAAAGTTCGTATATTTCCTAATAATCCGCATATCAGGTTTGAATTTCCTGTCCATGAGTTTGTGGAAATGACAATGCAAAAAGCAGGTATTAAAAATATAATTATTGATATTCCTGTCCATCATTACGGAAAACTCGAAAAAGATAAGATTTTTACAAAAGGAGAAGATTATTATATCCTTGGCAAATTAAAACTATCAGAGCGTGGAGAGAAAGACTTTATTGCACTTTATGAATTAGCAGTCCAGGCTTCTGAACTCGAAAGGTTTGATGAAGCCCTTGGATACTGGAAAAAATTGAGTGAGGTAAAACCAGATTTTCCAAAGGCATATTTTGGTCTGGCGAACAGTTACTACCGTCAGTCAAAGTTTCAAGAGGCTATAGACTCACTCGAAACAGCACTTAAACTCGAAAAAAATCCTGAGGAACGAAGAGAATTTATACCTCTTTACGCAGCCTGTTCAATTTGCATCGGGAAAGCAGAAAAATGCATATCTCTTCTAAAAGACACTTTATCAAAATATCCAGAATTACCAATGGTTGTGTTGATGCTTGCGCTGGTATACTGTTGCATAAATAAAAAAGATGATGCCAAAAAGTATCTTTCTTTATTAAAAAAAAGAATGACCTATGATAATTATCTTTATGAATTTGCTGAATTTCTGATTAAAGCAGGAAATTTGAATTATGCTATTTCTATAATTGAGACTGCTTTAGATACAGGAACACAGGATGAACGTTTTCCAATTTTGCTTGATAGATGTGAAAAACTTTTGACAGAAGAAAATTAGCATTTTTATAAAATCACCTTCTTTCTTTGGTTTTTTCTTTATGCTATATTAAGTAAAAACTGCAAGGAGGACATATAGTGTCAATTAACATGACTGAACAGATTCAAAAACTTAAAACTATTATTAAAGATGTTGATAAATTCTACTTTAGTATGAACAAAGAGTATGTTGGACCTATTGATCCAGTATGTATAGTCTCTTATTCTTCAAAAATTATCAAAGTAAAAGCTCTGGTGATGGCAGAAAAAGTGCCTGCTATGTATTTGCCTTTTGGTTTCCTCCCTTTTTTAGTAGATCCTAATCATTTAGAGGCTGTTATTGCATACCTTAATGATAATTACGAATTTCAATATTATAATCCTGAAACAAAGGAACTAAAGGGTCTAAGTGTGCTCGTTGGAGATAAAGAATATTCTTACGATGGAACAGCAAAAGGAGCTGCTGATTTTTTTAAACAAAAAAATTGGACATATGAGATTTTTTATTAAAAAAAATCCTTCTTTCTCATCGCGAACCTACATGCCTTTGGGATAGGAATAACGATCTCAGAACCGTCATCGCGAGGGACGTAGTCCCGAAGCAATCTCATCCAATTGCATTTTTGACCGCATTTTCTAAGAAATCCTCAAGCGCCTTAATACATTCTTTATCTCTATAAAGTCTATTTTTATTTGCATTAACCTTCTCAGAAATTTGTTGTCGCCATTTTTTATCCTTTCCCAGACGAACTGCAACCTCAACATATTCACCGACTGAACTTGCAATGGTCTCTGTTAACCCCATCATTCTAAGAATACCTGCGGAATGACGTTGTCTCATAAGTTTTCCAGGTAATGTTACTACAGGAAGATTACAGTTGATAGCTTCAAAGGTTGAATTATTGGCAGACCAACCTATAGTATCTAAAAATATATCAGATACAGAGTTAAGCAAAAAATATCTTTCGGGGGTAAGATGTGGAAGAAACACAACATGCTTTTCATACTCCTTTTTGTAAGAACTAAATGCTTTTTTGAGCCGCATTATAAATTGTTCTGTGACGAAATTCTTTATGTCGAATTGTGAAATAAATACGAACTTAGAGTTATACACCTCTTTTGCAATCTGAGGGAAAATATCATCATACTGAGGCAAATATGTAAATAGGGCATGACTGCAAAGGTATACAATCGAATCCGAGTTTAGTCCAAACATTTCTCGATTTGCATTTTCAGATGTAATATCTATTGGTGAATAATAAAATCCTAAATTTGGCAATCGAATTAACTTCTCTGTGTAATGTTCATCTCCATCTAACGGCTCCATCAATTTACTGCTCAAATAGTAATCAATTGTCGGAAGCCCAGTGGTATCAGGATGTCCCAGAGATGTGCATTGAACAGGAGCAAGTCTCAAAGTAGCAAGCCTCAGCGTTATCGTATCCATGCCAATTTCTGGATAAATTAAAGCATGTAAATTGTCATCTCGGATGATCTGACATAAATCCTCAAATGAATAGATATTTTCAACAAATTTATAAAAATGTTTTTTTGCTATCTCAGTAACTTCATCATAAATCCTTCGTGTATAATACCCATAAAGCTTAAATCTATTTTTATCAATATTTTCTACCCATCCTTTTAAAGGAATTTTCCAGACAGAATGATAATGGAAGAACGCTGAGACTATACCAATTCTCATTTGTTCATTATTCAAATTCGTAAATGCAACTGGCATTTCAGTAAATTGTCGGTATCTTTTACTCATGATTTTACATACGATCTCACCATAAAGCTTTTGCAAATCTCTGTCATTCAAGCCCTGACATGTCAGGAGAAAAGGCTGATGACTCCCGACAGCTTCTGAAGCCATGTGTATTTCATAAGGCGTTTCAAGTGAAATCGAATCCCTGAGTTTCAAAAGCTCATCTTCATACCTCTTACGGTAAACATAAATGCTTGCCTCATCAGGATAAATAAAAGGTAATTGGGAAATACATTTAGCCCATCTTGCAGTAAAAAAATTAGGAGCTATTTTTAAAGCTTCATCATAAGCAACAATCGCTTCATCTGTTCTGCCAAGATAAACTAAAACATTTCCTTTATTATAATAAGCCAGGAGATAGTCTGGCTTGATCGAAATTGCATGATTAAAGCACTCAAGTGCCTTTTCGAATTCTCCTATTTCTCTCAGAGAATTGCCGAGATTATTATATGCTTGTGCATGTTCTGGAACTAATTCGAGGGTTTTTTGAAAACATGAAATAGACTCATGGAATTGACCAATACTCTGTAAAATGACGCCGATATTATTATATGCGTCTGCAAAGTATGGATTTAATTCCACCGCCTTCTGATAATGTTCAAACGCTTTATCCAGCTTTCCAAGATTGTAATATATTGTTCCAAGATTGTTGTGCGCATCTGCAAAGTGAGGGTTAATATTTAAAGCCTTCTTAATATATTCTATTGCCTCATTATAATTTTTGAGTTGAAAATTTATTAGACCGAGAAAATGAAAGGCATCTGCGTTTTGTGGTTGAGTGTTTATTATTTCCTTGCAAATCTCTTCTGCTTCTTTGAAATTACCTGAGTTATATCTTTCGATAACCTGTTCGATCATAATTTTCTAAAAGTATCCATTTTGAGATTGCCACGCTTCGCTCGCGATGACAAAAAAGACTGTCATTGCGAAGACCCCGAAAATATTTCGGGGTACGAAGCAATCTCTTCTTAACACTTATAAAAACTCCTCATAAATCCAGAAATTCTGTTGAATTTTCTTGACATCAATAACAGTCGAATTATCAACTTTAAGCAACAATTGCCTCTTTGTATCAATTAGATAATCGACTGGGAAATAATATGGCACAGTTCTTCTCTGACATTTTTCAGGATAAAATCTCTTTCTTTTTTTATCCTGCGGGAAACTCACTCTATGTCCCCCAGCTACAGGTATCGCTGGATGAAGTATAACAGGCTTTATATGCGGCCACCATGGTAAACGTAGATATGATTTATTGAGCCATTTAGCTCTTATTTTTATATTCTCATCACTCTGGTTATTAAACGCAAAATCAAGACACTCATCGTCTGCCACTCCTGAATTCTCCTCTATTACCTTCTGCCAGATTTCCAATAATTTCTTAGCCTGCGGATTATTCTTATAATATTGCACACCACCACTACATATCAATTGTTCGTTACTGTAATAGTCAATACTATGCGAATATACATAAAACTCAGAAAAGGTGGTTCTGCCTTCTTTATCCTGCACAATTGGCATATACGCCTCGTTATGGATATCATTAAGCCAGTTATATATAGCAAAATCCGTTTCTGAATTGTCTATTTCTATAATCTTTTCTGGATAATCCAAAAAAATCATATCAATATCTACATAAAAAATATCTTTAATCGGAAATCTTTCCATATTAAACAAGATAAAATTGGCCTTTGTGTATAGCGGAGAGTCTGTTCCTTGAAGGTTAATAGATGTATGCACATTTGATACTTTATAAACTGCATAAGGTAAAGAATATTTTTCACAGGATAAGATTAGACGCTCTGCTAAATGGAAATATTTGTCATTTGTAGGCGTAAACATCGAACAAACAATGAAATTATATGTTTCAGGAGACTCATGAAATTTATAAGGGGAATAAATAGTATTGTAATTAAGTCTATTAAACATGACCTTTTCATTATATTCCCAAATCCAGCGATAAGCAACGTAATCCCTTACTATATGTGTCATTGCGAGTGGCGTAGCCCCGAAGCAATTACAGACAGAGAGATCGCCACGCTCCGCTCACGATGACGATTTTTATCACTGGATTTGGGCTTTGATAAACAATGATTTATAATATTTATATACATTTTTTAGCATAATTTTGATTAAATAATAAGATGAAAATTAAGATGAGGACTGCTATTCATAATTTTACATTGATAAATATACTCTTAATCGTTTTTATCATAGCATTATCAAATTACATATTTTTTTCATCGACTAATTTTAAGATTAACTATTCACATTCAGCAAAGGCAAAAGAGCAGATATCAGTAGAAACACCTTCTACATCTGACCTTCCTTCTTTATCTGACTTCTTAATAATTGGCGAGTTAAATTTATTCCACCCCGAAAGAAAAATCCCGATTGAAAAAAAAGAAGAAAAACCACTTCCCAAACCCGAGTTTGTGCTGTATGGGACATTGATATCAGAGAACCTAAGTTTAGCCTATCTTGAAGATTTAAAAGAACCTTACAGCACACCCGGTAGAGGAAAAAGACAAATCACCCTGAGGCAGGGTGATACTTTAAGTGGATTTACTCTTAAAGAAATTGAAACAGATAAAGTTGTAATGGTGAGGGGTGAAGAAAGGATTGTAATAGACTTAGCAGAATCGCGGAAAAAATATAAGGGGCCAGCCTCTACCTCTTCTACACAAACACAACCATCAACATCTACTCAACCTACTACACAACCTGCTAAAATAGAAAAACAACCAACTCGGCCAGCTTCGCGAAAACAAATAGATCAGGATGTTTTTGACTTTTTCGAAAGAAGGAAACAACAATAATAACTATAAAATAAAGGAGGGAAAAAATGGCAAATAGTGCAAAAATAGCTGAGATCATCAAATACTTCGAGGATATAAAAAAATCTTCAGATTTAGCTATCGCCTTATTAAACGAACCACCAAAGACTGAAGAAAACGATGAGGATTCCCCAAATCTATTTGACTATACGGTTCAAATTCAGGATGCGATAGAAGAGATAAGGGATCTTATATTCGATATTGAGGGTTGATGTTGCCTAACAGAAAAGGGGTTTTGCAGTTTTAAAATGAATTATGTCATATAAACTAAGGAGGGTCATATAGCACCAGTAAAATTTGGAGATACGGTAAAGTTTCACTTCACATGTAAATTTGAAGACGGAACTGTTCACGACAGCTCTGTTGGAAAAGAACCTATCATTTTAAAAGTAGGTGAAAACAGTTTTCTTCCATTCTTTGAAAAATTAGTCATTGGAATGAATATAGGAGAGAAGAAAATATATACGGTTCCTGCATCAGAAGCATTTGGAGAATACAAAAAAGAATTAGTTCAAGTAATAAAGCGAGAAGAATTCCCAAAAGATATGAATCCTGAACTTGGTCTTAAAATAATAATAAAGCGAAACGATGGTGGCGAAGATGTCATAACTGTAACTAATGTTGCAGAAAATGAGATAACACTGGATGCTAACCATCCATTAGCTGGAAAGAATTTAAATTTTGAAATAGAATTATTAGATATTATCAAGGTTGGTCCGAGTGCAGAATCTTTTTATGCACTCGGATTGTTTTTACAAGAAAAAGGTATTTTTGATGAAGCAGTCCAACATTATCAGAAAGCTACATCAGTTAATCCAGATTTCACAGAGGCTCATTTCAATATGGGCGTTGCCTTTCAGCAATTAGGGCAACACGATAAGGCAATCTTATCTTATCAACAAGCCATTGCACTAAATTCTGAAAATCCAAAAGCACATCTGAATCTTGGAATAGCATATAAAGAATTGGGGCAATATGATGAAGCCTTAGAATCTTTTAAAACTGCGATAAAAATCAAACCAGATTATGCAATGGCGTATTACAATCTCGGCAATGTCCATTTAGCGAAAGGGCAATTTAATAATGCTATGGATTATTACAAAAAAGCGATTTCAATTGATAATGAATATGCTGAGGCACACTGGAACATTGCACTATTAAATCTTCTATCAGGAAATTTTAAAGAGGGATGGAAAGGATATGAATGGCGATGGAAATTAGGTAATCTTGCAATAAAGCGAACATTTGATAAACCTCAATGGGATGGTTCTGATATCAATGGTAAAACTATTCTGATTTATACAGAACAAGGCTTCGGAGATACTATTCAATTTATCCGCTATGTCCCCTTAATTGCTCAACGTGGGGCAAAGGTTATTGTTGAATGTGAGAAGGAATTAATAAGTTTATTACAAAAGGTTGAAGGTGTTAATGATATTTTTTTAAGAGAATCCCAACTACCCGACTTTGATTTTTATTGTCCCCTTTTGAGTCTACCGCTTCTATTCAATACTACCATTGAAGATATACCTTCTCCAATACCTTATATTAAAATTGATGCAGAACTGGTTCAGAAATGGCATGGCAGAATACTAAAAAATTCCAAATTAAATGTGGGGCTCACATGGGCTGGTAGCCCTGAATTGAGAAAAGATTATAATAGATCATGTACATTGGATGTCCTCTCACAATTATTGAAAATCACTGATATTAACTTTTATAGCCTACAGAAAGGAGAAGCTTCTTACCAAATATTAAGCCACCCTGACGGTGAAAAGATCTTAGACTATACAGATGAACTTAATGATTTTGCAGATACTGCTGCTCTTATACAAAATCTTGATTTAGTTATATCAGTAGATACAGAAGTAGCTCATCTTGCAGGGGCATTAGGTAAAACTGTATGGACTCTTCTTCCTTTTGTTCCTGATTGGCGATGGATGCTGGATAGAGATGATAGTCCCTGGTATCCCACCATGAGGTTATTCAGACAGCCTGCATTGGGTGACTGGAAGACAATAATCGAGAGAGTTGAGGAGGAAATCAGAAAATTAACCTAATGAGTCATTGCGAGGAGACCGCCGAAGGCGGGCGACGTGGCAATCTCGTCGTTTAGCAATTAGCAATCAGTTTGTAATATAACCAAATATTTTTATAATATACCACTATGGAAACTTCCGATGTTCTGAAAAAAGCAATCCAGTATCATCAAGCAGGCAGACTCATTGAGGCAGAAAATATTTATCAAGAATTATTAATTTCTGAACCGGATAACTTTTATGCCTTGCATTACCTCGGAGTGTTATATTGTCAATACGGTAATTATGACAAAGCAATCGAATACATAAAAAAAGCAATTCTAATAAAATCTGATGCCCATGCATATTACAATCTTGGTCTTGCATATCAGGGCAAAAGATTTTTTGATAAAGCAATATCATCGTACCAAAATGCATTGAAGTTAAATCCACATATGGCAGATGCATTGGTAAATCTTGGCATTATCTTTTTCAAATATGAAATACAAATTGATAAAGCTATCGAGTGTTTCCAGGAGGCTTTAAAAATTAACGCGGAGCATCCCGAAGCAAATAGTAATCTTGCAATTGTTTTTCAGGAAACTGGCAATATTAGAGAGGCTATTAAATATTATAAAAAAGCTCTAAATTCCAAACCTGAATCTCCCGAAATCCTTTTTAATCTTGGGACAGCACTTATGGAAGAGGGAAAACAGGAAGAAGCATTAGCCACACTCAACAAAGTAATCAAACAAAGGCCTCATTCTTTTATTGCGAGATTTGCACATTCTATTGCACAAATTCCTATTATCCACAAGGATGAATCAAGTATATCTTCATCACGTAAAAATTATCAAAACGAATTAATTGAACTCAAAAATATGATATACCCAAAAAATTCTTCCCGGATTGAAGAAGCTTCTGTAGCGATCGGGACAATTCAACCTTTTTATTTAGCTTACCAGGGATTGAATGATGTCGAACTCCAGAGACTTTATGGAGATTTAATTTGTAACATAATGTCCTCACGTTATCCTGAGCTTGCAGAAAAGCCTGTAATGCCGGATATTCAAGAACGTATTCGTATAGGATTCATATCAGGTTATTTCTATAATCATTCTGTATGGAAAATTCCTATTAAGGGATGGATGGAGAAAATCGATAAGGAACGTTTTGAGCTATTTGGATACTATACATGGACAAAAGATGATGATGAGACTAAAACTGCTGCAAAATACTGTAAAAGATTTCTAAAAAACAATTCCTTTGAAAAATTATCTCAAATAATTCGCAATGATAACCTGCACATTATAATCTATCCAGAAATTGGCATGGATCCTTTATCTTTAAAGCTGGCATCTCTAAGACTCGCCCCTGTGCAATGCGTTTCATGGGGTCATCCAACGACAACAGGACTTCCAAGTATTGATTATTTCCTGAGCAGTGCTCTAATGGAACCACCTGATGGTGATACCCATTACACTGAAAAACTTGTGCGACTACCGAATCTTTCAGCCTACATAACACCTTTAGAAACGCAAGTAACAAATATTAATCGACAAAGTTTCAATCTGCCTGATGATTCTTTGCTATATCACTGCTGTCAGTCTCTTTACAAATTTTTACCACAGTATGATGAGATATTCCCCTTGATTGCAAAACGTGTAAACAATTGCCGATTCCTGTTCTCAGAACATCCTAAAAGTGAATATATTACCGAACAACTACGACTCAGGCTTTATAAGGCATTTGATAGATTAAATCTCCACGCAAGTGATTATATAACTTTTCTTCCATTTCTTGATAATCATAGATACAATTCACTCTATCAAATCGCTGATGTGTTTCTCGATCCTATTGGATGGTCTGGCTGTAATTCAGCAATTGAAGCCATCAATTTTAATTTACCAATTGTTACTTTTCCCGGAAATTTGATGAGAAGTCGTGATTGCTCTGCCATCTTGAAAATGATAGGTTTAGAAGAATGCATTACTTCTACGCTTGAAGAATATATAGATTTAGCTGTCCGTATTGGCAATGACTGTGAATTGAGAAAAAGCATCTCAAATAAGATCGCTGAGAATAAATATAAAATTTATTATGACATGGAATGCATTAAAGCTCTGGAGAATTTTATTGAAAGTGTTGTCAAGAGAGGGTGATAATATAATAATATAAAAACAGAATCCATGAAATATCTGATAACTATAATCTTTATTGCATTTTTTGGGTTTACACTAATCAACAATCTACCCATCTCTGCCGGGCAACTTAATACTAAAACTGAAAATTCCTCTGACATAAGAAAACAGATCGATAACCTTCGTTCAGAAGACCCGCTTGCTCGTTGTGAAGCAGTTCAGAAATTATCTGTAATCGGGATAGAAGCAAAGTCAGCCATACCTGAACTAATAAAAATGCTTTCTGACACATCAGTCATCATATGTCATCGGGATGACAAAATAATATCTTCCTCTTCTGTTGATAAAGAAGCTTTAAAAGTAATAATAAACATCGGCGATTTAGCGGTTGAACCACTCATTAATGCTGTAAAAAGTAATAATGTTGATGTTAGAAGAAATTCAATTAAAGCACTCGGCAAGATAAAAAATTCTCTTGCTGTCGATACGCTCATAACATCACTCAAAGATGAAGACACATATGTCCGCAAAAATTCTGCTGAAGCACTTGGTGAAATAGGAGACCAACGTGCAGTTATTCCATTAATCTCCGCTCTCGATGATAAGAAAACATGTGTTAAAGATGCTTCTCTTAATTCACTTAAAAAAGTAATCAATCTAACAAAAGAGACTAAAGGAGTTGATTCGCTTTCTGAGTTTATTACACACGAAAATAAAGATGTGAGAGAAATAGTCGTTGATGCAATAAAACAAGAAAAAGACAGAAGAACCGCAGAGCTTTTGATAATTGCTATGAAAGATAAAAATCCTGATATTCGCAAAAAAGCTATAGAAGCTGTGAGAGATATTGGGAAGGAAGCAGTTGAACCGCTTATTAATGCCCTTAATAATAATGATGATATTATTACTAAAATATCTTCAGCCACCATATTAGGTGAGTTAAAGGAACCTCAAGCAGTGGAACCACTTATTAACTCACTCAAATATGAATCAAAAGAAGAACCCCTATCTGCTGAAAAGTTAAAAGTCGAAACAATAATAGCATTAGGGAAAATTGGTGATGCTCGAGCTGTTGAACCTCTTATTCAAATAATTAATGGCAAACAGGTCCGCCTGAAGGAGTCTGCTATGAATGCTTTATCAGAAATCGGCGAACCTGCTGTTGATTCACTTATTTCTATTATAAAGAGCCAGAATAACTTTACAGCCAAAATAAACGCTGTTATTATCCTCGGGAACATTAAAAGCACAAAAGCAGTTGAACCAATTATTAACACACTATTACTTGATGCCTATGATAATAAATCATGGATGTTTCGTGCTGAAGCAATAAGAGCTCTGGCTAAAATTGGAGATCAACGTGCTATCGAGCCATTGAATATTATGCTTAATGACTATGTCAGTTATATACGTGATTTGGCTCAATGGGCAATTAAAGAAATAAAAATAAAAAGTAAAACTAACAAGTGAAAAAAGCTATACGATGAGATCGCCACGCTCCGCTCGCGATGACACCCTCTCTATTCGTCATTGCAAGGGGCTTTAGCCACGAAGCAATCTCGTCGTTAAATATGCAATTTCAATTGGAATTATCCCTTCCATAGTGTTAAAATAATAAGTAATTAGGCATGAAAATTAGACTTGCCATAGGTTGCGGTAACTACCTCTATTCAGAAGGATTAAAAAAACTTCTTGAAGAAGAAAAAGTAATAAATGTAATAGAAATTTTTAACATAGGCAATCTCATCTCTGATTTAAAAGAGATTTTAAAATTCAAACCAGATGTAATACTATCTGATTACAATACTGATTTTAATATTCTTTATAGCCTTCCAGAAGATTTCTTTAAGGAAAATAGACTCAGAATACTACTTATCGGTGATAGGTCTTTAAGATTTTTAGCAGACAGACATTTAAAGGCTTTTATAACATCTGGAATTGTGGGAATTCTACCTCCTGGTGCTGATTCAGATTTATTAAAAAAGGCTTTAAAGGCAGTGGTGTCAGACGAGCTCTGGCTTGATAGGCATACATTAATGACTTTAATCTCATCTATACATCGAACTAACAATGCTCCTCTTGGAAAAAGAGAAAAAGAGATAATGTTCCATATCTGTCAGGGTTTCAGAAATCGAGAAATAGCGCAGAAATTAAATATTAGTGAGCAAACAGTAAAATCACATTGTAATAGAATATATAAAAAACTCGGGGTTGCAGACCGACTTCAGCTCGCACTCTATTCTTTTAAGATATTACCCAAATACAATAAATAAATATGTCATCGCTTTTTTATGCCACCCTTTATTAAACTAAAGAATGAATATTTGTAAACTTTAGTATTATATTTTATTTAATACTTTTTTTTACACAAATTCAAACTTTTTCCCTATTGAAAAGATTATAAAATTATGTTTTATTAATTATAAATAAGTTCCCACCAAAAAAATTTATTTATATATTTTTTGTATGCGTTTATCAAAGGTGGGCATGAAGCTCAGGAACTCCTTTGGAAGGGAGGGGTAAATAAGAAGTGACCGCATATCTGAAAGTCTTAAGTTCCCCTGAAACAGAAGCCCTTCTATTTTATAAATCCAGACAATCAAC